>JALUWH010000248.1 GCA_027019685.1 Ghiorsea sp.
ATGGAACATTTATTTTGTTTAGTGATTTGGTGAAACACAAAAAAGATGAATCTTTTGAAGGCATTGTTGCTTTGGGCAGAGATAGGATTTTGTGGTCGGGTATTTTAGAGCAAAGCTTTGATTTGGGTCTTATGCCCCATGAAAATCAATTGCAAACCTTTACTTGGCCTGAAACTTGGGATTTATCCATAATATTTTTGGGATGGCACCCAGGTTTGCCCGCCATGATTGAAGAAATGGCAGAGCGACATCATAAGCTATCATGCCATGTGTTTAGTACCCATGATGAAACATTGCTAACGGCACAAATGCGCGCATTGCGTGATGTGGAAGATAAGGTGAATGCAGAAGGTAGCTGTGTATTAAATGCATCGGTTCATGCATGGGATGGTTTGGATACAGAGATATTAAGCAAACAACTTCGCGGCTGCAAAGTTATCATGTTTTACCCTGAAAGTGGGGAGGATGGTAATGAGGATTCCATGTTGGAGCTTTGGCTGCATGAAGTGGCATCCATGCTCTCGGCTCGTAAAGAGCAGGTCAAATGGTGGACACCACCCAAGTTGATGGTCTTGCCACGTATGGCAGAAAATATCGAAAGCTTGGTTGATGCTGGTCAGCGTTATCCGCTTTTGGATGTACGGGTTGGCTCGCCTGATGCCTTTCATGATGTATTTATGGCAAGGCAATTGCTTACACAAGCAAGGAAGACGCAATATCCCGAGGAGGCTGTTGAAGATAAACATGTTTATGACTTTATGGACAATATGCTTGGTGATGCTGTGTTGGTGGAAGATGTGCAAGCCATGCATTTGCTTGAAGATGGTAAACAACCCAGTTGGGAGTCGGTGTATCGTGAGGCATTGCGCCGTGGTTGGATGCTGATGGCATATTTAAAACATGACAAGGATACGGATGCAAAAAGCTTGTTTCATGCCTTAGACCACGTGTTTCCTTTGCGTTCGGGGCATGTGGGTAATATGCAGCTATTGGCTGGTTCACCTGTGATGGAAATGGATGTGCCGCATCAAACAGCTTCATTCTTATTTTGTCGTCGTGGTGTATTGAATAATGACGAAAATGAAGCTGATGAAGTGGTAGAGGAATCAAATGTAAACACAGTAGAAACGGTTGTTGATACCGTGATACAAGGCGAAGCAGAAGATGCGGTAGATGAAAGTGTAATCACTAAAGCTGCCCAAGAAGATGATAAAACTAAAGAAGAAAGCCATGACACCCAATCAGTTGCAGTGGCTGATAGGGCGAT
>JALUWH010000249.1 GCA_027019685.1 Ghiorsea sp.
TGTGACACCATCGCTACAGAACTCACGTGTCACATTTTATCTCAATGATATTACATCGCTAAAAATAACCGAATCACGCCTAAGAAAAGCGCATGATTATGACCACGCTTTATTACGAATTTCAGCATCATTGGAAGCCGAAAGTGATGAATGGATGATATTGGGCATTGTGCTGAATGAAATTCAGGCACTCATGGATTATAGCAAAGTATGTGTTTATTTACTGCATGAAGGCAGTGATGAAGTGCGTGAAATGGAAGTGAGTACCCTCGCTGGCGTATCGCCACGTTTTAATACAGTGGCTTTGCAGCAGAAAAGCATTCATGAAATGATATTATTTTCTCATAGCCCAGTGGTGGTGATTGAAGATATCAATAAGCATGATGGATTACTTGGTGTTCAAGAAAGTGTGGATAAAACGCTTATTGGCATTCCTATGCGTTTATCTGATGGTGGTATGGGGGCATTTGTTGTTATTTCAGAGCAAGAGGTGCGGCAACCCAATGAAGATGAGTTGAGTTTCTTAAGGGATATTGCTGGTCGAGTGACCATGGCAATGAGCCGATTGCATATTGAATCTGAATTGAGAGCAGCAGAAGTAAGTTTGCGAGAAAAACAAAGGCGAATTCTTTCCATGCAAGATTTCTTGGATGAGATATTTTGCCTTACCGATATGGATGGGTTAATTTTGGAAGTAAGCCCATCTATTTTAAAGGTGAGTGGTTATCATCAGGATGAATTGATTGGAAAGGATGTATTAAATTTTTGTGCAACCCCAGAGCAACGAAAATTATACATGGCCTTGCTGATTAAGCATGGTGAGGTACGTGATTTCCCTGTTCATATGCGTGCTAAAGCTGGCCATGTGATTGAATTTTCAATGAGTGCACGAGTGATTCTAAAACATGGTAAACCTGCATTTGTTGAAGCCATGATGAAAGATGAGACGGAGCGTTTTCGCCTACAAGATGATTTATTACAAGCGCGTGATGCAGCGCTGGCGTCAAGTAAAGCTAAAAGTGATTTTTTAGCGGTGATGAGTCATGAATTACGTACGCCTATTCATGGCTTGATGGGTATGCAAAAATTGATTGAAGAAGAACCATTGACAACTAGCCAAAAAGAGCATTTGGCCGCAGCGCAATATTCAGCGCAAGTATTGCATGCCTTGGTCAATGATATTCTAGATTTATCTAAAATTGAAGCTGGTGCTATGGTTTTGAATAGTGAAAACTTTAAATTAAGCGAGTG
>JALUWH010000250.1 GCA_027019685.1 Ghiorsea sp.
GCGGGGAAATACAGTGATTGTGATTGAACACAATTTGGATGTGATTAAAACAGCTGACTGGATTGTGGATATGGGGCCAGAGGGTGGTGATCGTGGTGGTGAAGTGGTGATCTCTGGCACACCAGAGGTTGTAGCTCAATGCAAAACATCATGGACAGGAAAATACTTAAAAACACATTTGATATAGGGGTTGAAAAAAATGAAAAGGCGCGGCATAGGCCGCGCCTCATCAAAATGGAGTTACATATCTTCTTCGGGATTGGCGGTGATTTGATGAATAGCTAAATCAGCACCCATATGTTCATCTTCTTCGGATAAGCGAATGCCAATGGTTGCTTTAATCAAACCATAGACGAGAAAGCCACCTACAAGTGCAATCGCTACACCTGTAAGTGTGCCCATCAATTGTGCTAAGAAAGTCACGCCACCAGCGCCACCAAAAGATGTGGTGCCAAAAACACCAGCAGCAATACCACCCCAAGCGCCACAAATACCATGAAGAGGAACCACACCCAATACATCATCAATTTTGAGTTTGTTTTGCATAAATGTGAATCCAACAACAAACACGCTACCTGCGACAAGACCAACAAACAATGAACTGATAGGATGCATAATATCTGAGCCTGCACATACAGCGACAAGACCAGCAAGTGCACCATTGTGTACAAAACCAGGGTCGCTCTTACCAACAATGGTTGCAGCAATCAATCCGCCAACCATCGCCAATAGAGAATTCATAGCGACCAAACCTGATGCGCCATCAGCAGTGCCTGCACTCATGACATTAAATCCAAACCAACCCACGCATAGAATCCAAGAACCAAGCGCTAAGAAAGGAATATTGGAAGGAAGAATGGCGTTGACGCGTCCATCTTTATTATAGCGACCCCTACGCGCACCAAGTAAGATTACAGCACCGAAAGCTAAGAATCCGCCCATGCTATGTACAACAACAGAGCCAGCAAAATCATGAAATTCAGCACCAAAATTGGTATTCAACCAAGCTTGATAACCATAATTCCCAGCCCAAATCATGCCTTCAAAAAATGGGTAAACCAAACCCACCAATAATACAGTGGCCAATACATTAGGCCAAAAGCGAACACGCTCTGTAATACCGCCAGAAATAATGGCGGGAATCGCAGCAGCAAAGGTTAAAAGGAAAAAGAAATGCACCATCTCATAGCCATTTTTGGCATCGCCAATAATATTAAGCTCTGGCACAGGGGCAAAAAAAGTAATGCCAT
>JALUWH010000251.1 GCA_027019685.1 Ghiorsea sp.
CTCAGGTTTACCAAATTGTGCCACAATCATTTCTTTGTTGAGTTCTAAGCTTGGGATAAGCGACATTTCAGTAATAATCATACGCTGCACAGCTAATATATCTTGGTTAGATAAGTTCATACGAATCACCCCATTGGGGTATACTCGTGGTCGAGTGCCACGTTCGCGTATAGCTTCTAATTCTACATCAGTAGTTTTTAATGTAAGTAATACTTTACTGTGGTCAGCGATAGATGGGAAATAGGCTTCAAGTTTACCTGTATATTGTGCCTCTTGCCCTTCTTTAGTTTCTTTAGGGTATAAAAACAAAGCAGCATCAGTACGGCTTCTAAATGCTATTTCAGCATCGCGAACAGTGCTTTCACCCAGCACAATCCCCATGACATGCAGGTGCTGCTTATCATCGAAGAAGGTTCGTTGTTTAGGGTTTTCCCCAGACTGCTTGTAAATAGAACTGGTAATGTAAAATGTGGCTGAGCCAACAATGAGTATTAGTGCAAGAGATATTTTCCACATAGTTTAGTTAGAGTTTTCATCCGATTTTTCTTCTGCTTCTTTCTTTTTAATATCAGTATGAGGTTTTATTTTTGCTGATTCAGGAATCATGTCTTCATCATCCATGAGTATGCGGAAAGCTTCACCTGCCATATCATCATATTGGTCAGATTTGACAGACCAACGGAAGACTAGCAAAGCAATGATACTAAAGAGTAGTGCAGCAGGAATCAGCATTAAAATAATATCCATATCAGTTATCCTTTGACGCGTTTATGAATGAGCAAAGCATTACCTATTACTAGTAAAGAAGAAACAGGCATTGCAATAGCCGCAAATAATGGGTGAATCATACCACCCATTGCAAGTGGGATAACCAAGATATTGTAGCCCAAAGATATAGCAAGGTTTTGTTTGATGGTTTTTATGGTTTGCGCGGATAAGCTAAATGCAGTAGGTAATTTACTTAATCCCCCTAGCAATACAGCATCGGCTGCATGGGCTGAAATATCTGTAGCTTGTCCCATTGCAATGCCAACATCAGCTTGTGTTAGTGCAGGCGCATCATTCACACCATCACCTACCATGCCAACTCGAAATCCTTTTGCTTGCAAAGCTTTTATTTTTTCCGCTTTTTCGCCTGGTAATACTTCAGCGATAACCTGTATAGGTTGTAATGTATCTAACTCTGCTACGATGGCTTGGGCTGATGCTTTTCGATCACCTGTGAGCAAGCTTACAGTGATGCCTTGCGACTGAAGGGTGTTGATTACAGAGGATGATTCTTCCCGTAGTTCATCACCCAATGCAATCCAAGCTAAGAGTTCTTTATCATTAAAAATAACGACTAAGGTATGCCCTTGTTGTTCTTGGTGCTGGAGTTGTTTACTTATTTCATCAGTTAAATCAATACCTTTAGACAAAAGCCAACCCAATGAGCCAACATGTAATATAGAGCCATTAAAACAACCTTCAACACCACGACCTTCAACATTGTCGAATTGTGATAAATTTTTATCAGCAGGGAAGGGTTGTAGCGTTGAGACGATAGCTTGCGCCAAGGGGTGTTCGGATGCTTGTTCTAAGGCATGAACTTGCGACCATAATTGACCTTCATTTTTGACCAAAACTTGCTGGTTTACCACTGATAATTGACCGTGTGTAAGGGTACCTGTTTTATCGAAAACAATATGATTTAGGTGTAATAACTCTTCCAGTGCGCTGCCGCGTTTGATGAGTACACCTAGCTTTCCACCAAGACCTGCACCGATAGAAATTGCCATGGGCGTTGCTAGTCCTAATGCACAAGGGCAGGTAATGATAAGCACGGTAACAGCAGTCATGGTTGCAGTTGCAAAGTCTGCCTGATAAAACCAATACAAGAATGTGATAGCAGATAAAGCTAAAATGATAGTGACAAACCAAGGTACAATTTTATCTGCAACCCCTTGTATTTTAACTTTTGAGTCTTGTGCTTGTTCCACAAGCTCCACAATTTGGGATAATACTGATTCATGTCCAAGGTGGGTCGCTTTGATTTTCAGTTGTCCAGAGATGTTTTGTGTGCCACCAACGACGTGACTACCTTGTTTTTTAATAAGTGGCCGTGATTCGCCAGATATAATGGATTCATCCACTTCAGAATATCCGTCCAAAACTTCACCATCAACGGGTAGGCGATCCCCAGGTTTGATACGTAAAATATCACCATGTTTAACAGAGCGAAGCGGTATCAGTTCCTCATCACCATTATCATGAATCAGCCTTGCAGCACGAGGTAATAATGCTAATAAATGGCGGGTAGTTGAGCCTGCTGTTTCACGGGCAGATGACTCTAAGAAACGACCAACAAGTATTAAAAACACAAACATGGAAACAGAATCGAAATAAACGTGGTGCTCAACACTGTCAGGGTTGAAAATGGTCACATAAGATGACCATAAAAAACTGGTGCTGATACCAATTGAAATGGGTAAATCCATGTTTGGTTTAACTGCTTTGATGGATTTCCACGCACCAATAAAAAAAGTGTGCCCAGAGTAGGCAATGCCTGCAAAGGTGAGTACCATGGAATACCATTCAAATACGGCGCGCCATTCATCGGCAATGCCAAAAAAAGAACCGCCATACAAACACACAGCAGCAGTCATGACATTGGCAAATACAAAACCTGCAAATGCCATACGGAACAGAAGGTCTTGTCGGCGAGCTTTGTTGGCTTTTTGCTCCAAGTCTTCTTGATAAGGGATAGCTTGGTAGCCAAGTTTTCCCATCACTAGAATAGCTTCAGACAATAACATCTCATCAGGTTTCCAACGCAAACGAAGACGGCGGCGGGTGAGGCTAACATCAGCAAAAGTAACTGCATCCATGTGTTGTAAAGCCTGCTCTATTAACCAAACACAAGCTGGGCAATGGATACCTTCAATCAATAAATCAGCTTGGTATGTGCCATCAGGAAACTGACGAACAAAGTCAGCTTGAAGATCTAAGCTATCAAAAAGCTTGGCATCTTCAGGTGCTTGTTCAGGGGTGTTCCAATCACGTGATTCTGGTGCAAACTTATAAAATGAATCCAAACCTGACTCATGAATAATGGCACATACTTGTGCACAACCAGTGCAGCAAAAATCATGTGATTCATTTTGAATATCAGCATGAATAATGTTTTGTTTTGTCAGCGCTAAACCACAGTGAAAGCAGGAGCCTTCAAGTGCTTCTGTTGGATGTTGTGTATTCACAGATATTGAGTTTAAAGTGTGATGAAGTTAACGATTTTTTCAAGCGTTGTGGGCTCTTCATTGCCCTTACCCTGAATTATTACACGTTTGTTTAACATGTGTTTGTCTTCATCTTTGGCAAAAAGGAGGTTCATATCCCAAATGCCAGGCGTTAGCAGTGTTAGCTCTGCTTGATATACGCCTTTCTTATCGGTTTCTTTGAGGTTAAGCAATACATCAGCTTTAGCATCGCTTGGGCGATATGCTCTTAGTTCAGCATGACCATGGCTGACAGGTTGTGCATATTTGTCAGTTACAACCAAAGTGATGATGCTAGGTTGATTAGCTTGGATGGTATTATCAACTTCTAGGTCAACATGCCACCCACGTTCTGCTTGCGTTCGATATTGGATGTCAATTTTATTTTGTTGTAAGCCGTATTTGTAGTATTTTTCAGTGACAAGGCCAGAACTGGTAGTCAAAGCAGCTTTAATAAATCCATAATTTACTGCAAATACAATTGCAAATAAGACAAACAGAGCCCATACATATGGGCTGTGAAAGGCTCTGTTTTTTTTGTCTGCATTAGGTTTATTCATGGTTTAATTCCCTGGTCCAAAGAACATTGATTCATAAGTTTTAGTTAGCTTAGGTTTGCCCATAGATTCCAATGTAAGCGTAATGGGTTGACGACCACCGCTTAAGTTCTTTTGTGGTACTTTGACAAGAAGGTCAATTTTTTTCGCTTGCGCACTTGTAAGTTTAAGTAGCTTATTATCATAATTGGTGGTGATGCCATCAATGCCAGTTACCTTCAAGATAAAATCAGAAGCCACTTCGGTTTTATTGAGAATAATAATATGGTACATATTTTGAATTGTTCGGTCAGACATCACTGTATAGGTTGGGCTACGTTCATGATGTACATTCATATCCAAATCTGTTTTGAAGAATACACTGTACATAATTCCAGCAAAAGTCAGTGCTGTAGCTAACATATATATCATAGGGCGGGGGCGTAAAAAACGTTTGCCAGCTTTAAGGTTGTTTTCTAGTTCATGGTAGGACATGAAACGAATCAAACCTTTGTCGCGACCTACTTTGGTCATAATATCATCGCATGCATCAATACATAGGCCACAGTTGATACAACCGATTTGGCTACCTGCGCGTATATCAACGCCTGTTGGGCATACGGATACACACATATTGCAATCTACACAGTCGCCTTTGTCACTGTTGTCTTGCCCCTTTTTAACACGACCACGTGGCTCACCACGGTGGTAATCATAAGTGGTTGTAATCGTGTCTTTATCAGTCATCACTGCTTGGATGCGTGCATAAGGGCAAACCCAGTTGCAGATTTGTTCACGAACAAAACCAGTGTTGATATAAAATAAAAAGAATACAAACCAGAAGGATACCCATTCATATATATTGTAGTCCAAGGTGAATAACTTAGACCAAGCGTTGTCTATTCCAGAGAAATAGCCAAGGAAAGTTACTGATGTTACCGTACAAATGGTAAACCACATCAAATGTTTAAAAGCTTTCTTGCGGATTTTTTCTGCGTTCCAAGGCATAGCATCTAACTTGATACGTTGACGAGCAGAACCTTCCGCCCAACGTTCAGTAAGTGTCATTAAGTCTGTCCACATGGTTTGTGGGCACATAGTTCCACAAAAAATGCGCCCTGCAATAGCAGTCATGGAAAAAAGAAGAATGAAAGCAAACAGCATTAGCAGAGCAAGGATAAGTAAGTCTTGTGGCCAAATAGTAACATCAAATAAGTAAAACTTTCGAGCTGGGATATCAAAGTAAATAGCTTGTCTACCATTCCAAGTAAAGTAAGGGAGAATAAAGAAAGGTATTAAAAGTGTTGACATAATAAGCCATTTTATTTTTCTGAATCGTCCAGAAATACGACGAGCATGCACAGTGGAATCACCAGAATTGATATTCCAAACGGCATAATCTTCATGCTCAATTAAATAATCTGATTTTTTTGTTTGTGTCTCAGACATGATGCAAACCCTTCCTTTCTAAATTTAGATTGTAACGCATTCAAAATGATAGCGGCGCGAAATCGTATCGAATCCTTTTCTATAAGTCCAAATATAAAACCATAGCCAATGTAGGGAAAATAATGCTTGTTAAAATTTTTTAATGGTTTTAAAGTTCCGCCAAGTAAAAAATTCTCGAATGGAGAAACAGGAGGGATAATATGCCGTTTATCTTAGGATTTGTTTATTATTTTACGTTTGTTGCGATTGTTGCTATTACATCAATAATAACAGGCGCAGTCTAATATCTAATAAAGTTAGATGAATTTAATATTAAAAGGAGTTGAGGTATGAACGAAGTAGAAAAAACCGGTCATCTTATAGAGAAACCTGGTCATGTTATGTTTAACCCAGACGCATGGCAGTTCGACGACCCAGTGGTCTTTTGGGTGACTGTAACAGTGGTATTCTGTTTAAGTATGCTTACAGTTTTATTCTTTTGGGTACGAAAGAATATGGCTGAAGATAGAAAAAATAAAGAGGGAGGTGCAGGCTCATGAGCGCTGTAGCTGAGAAAGACGAATATAATTACGATATCGTTAAGTTTTGTGTTATCGTAGGTATTATGATGGGTGTGGTTGGAACCGCACTTGGTGTATGGATTGCATCAGAGTTAGCGTTCCCATTTATGAATATGGATATTGCACAGATGCAGTTCGGTCGTTTGCGTCCTGTGCATACCAATACTGTGATTTTTGGTTTTGGTGGGTTCTTATTGTATGGTGCAGGATTTTATATGGTGCAACATGCAACACATGCACGTGTAGCCTTTGAAAAAATTGCATGGGCAGCTGTTTATTTATGGTTGATTGCGATGTTCTGTATTTGGGTAACACTACCCATGGGTATGACACAATCGAAAGAATATCATGAGCCAGAATGGTGGATTGACCTTATTATGGCGACTTCATGGGTTTGTATGACCATTTCTTTCTTGGGTACAATCGCTCACCGTAAGATGTCACATATTTATGTTGGTCTTTGGTTCTTTATGACGATGTTGTTCATGGTGACTTATATCTTCGTGTTTAACGGTCTTTGTATCCCTGTTGACTTCACATTTTCATATTCTGCATACGCAGGTATCCATGATGCAATGACACAATGGTGGTGGGGACATAATGCAGTTGGTTTCTTCTTAACTGCTGGTTTTATTGGGGTGATGTATTATTTCGTACCAAAACATGCAAATCGCCCTATTTATTCTTACCGTTTATCTGTATTGCATTTCTGGTCGTTAACTTTCTTGTATGTATGGGTGGGTGCACATCACCTTCACTATACAGCAATTCCTGATTGGACGCTTTCACTTGGTGCTGGTATGTCTATCGCGCTTATCTTCCCATCGTGGGGTGGTATGATTAACGGTATGATGACTATGTCTGGTGCTTGGGATAAAATCCGTACAGATCCTATCATGCGATTCATGGTTGTAGCACTTGCATTCTACGGTATGTCTACATTTGAAGGTCCATTGATGGGTACGAAATCTGTGAATGCACTTTCTCATTACACGGATTGGACTATTGGTCACGTGCATTCAGGTGCTTTGGGCTGGAACGCAATGATTGCGATTGGTGCAATGTATCACATGATTACACGCATGTGGAATACTGAAATGTGGTCTGCAAAACTTGTAAATACACATTTCTGGGTTCACTTAACAGGTGCAATCTTCTATATCACAGCCATGTGGGGTTCTGGTGTATTGCAAGGTTTGATGTGGCGTGCATTTGATGAGTATGGTAACTTGGTTTATACCTTTGCTGACTCCGTAGCCGCTATGCATCCTTTCTATGCATTACGTGCAACTGGTGGATTCTTAGTATTCTGTGGTTTCTGCATCATGTTGTTTAACACATTAAAAACGATTAGCGCAGTGAAAGCGGGCACAAACGTCATGCTTACAGCTGAAGCTAGAGCATAAGGAGAATACGATGTCTGAATACAAAAAAGAAGGTGGAATGATTCGTGGTATTCCTCATGATACCATCGAATCAAACTTGCCTATTTTAGCAGTCTTCGTAGCTATCTTGGTAGCGGTAGGTGGTATTGTGGAAATTGTTCCTGCATTCCATTTAGAAGATTCAGAGCCTAATGTTGAAGGTGTGCGCCCATTGACGCCACTTGAGCTTGAAGGGTTTGCTATTTTCCGTCGCGAAGGTTGTTTCTTATGTCATTCGCAAATGATTCGTCCTTTTCGTGATGAAAAAGAACGTTTTGGTCATTTCTCTCTAGCGATTGAGTCTGGTTTCGACCATAACTACGCTTGGGGTTCAAAACGTACTGGTCCTGACTTGGCTCGTGTGGGTCATAAATATACTGATG
>JALUWH010000252.1 GCA_027019685.1 Ghiorsea sp.
GCTAGGTTCAGCTTGGGCTTCTGTATTTGATAGTTCGTTGGCATTTTCATTTTCGGGTATGGTATTGGCATCGTTGTTGTACTCACTTCCCTTTGCCGTACAGCCTATGCAGCAAGCATTTCGAGCCGTTCCTCAATCGTGGTTAGAGCTTGGCAAAACACGGGGCATGAATATCAAACAAACTTTGCGTTATATTATTTTGCCTGCCTCCAAGGGTGGTGTGCTTGTTGCCGCAGCCCTTTCCTTTGCGCATACCATGGGTGAATTTGGTGTGGTGCTGATGGTGGGTGGTTCAATTCCAGATGAGACCAAAGTAGCAAGCATTGCTCTGTTTGAATTGGTGGAAATGCAGCAACAACAAGAAGCTGCGCAACTTGCTTTGATATTGTTGGCTGTATCATTTCTCATGTTATCCGTGGTGTATAGCATCAATCGTAAGCCCTTGGTGGTTGGCTCATGAATCATATTTGCATCACAACTAAGCTAGGTAGTTTGCACCTATACGTACAAGCTGAATTTACCAAGGAAATCATTGTGATTTCAGGAGAGAACGGTGCAGGAAAGACCACTTTGTTGCGTTGTCTTGCAGGTTTAGAAGATTGCCAAGGTCAATTGCAGATAGCTGGTGATGTTTGGCTGGATAGTGCGGCTGGATTTGTGAAACCCACCGAGCAACGAAACATTGGTTTTGTGTGGAGTGATGCCGTGCTTTTGCCGTGGTTGAACGCAGAAGCCAATATCATGTTGGGTGTAAATCATGGTGATGCAGCTTGGTTCAACCAAGTGTGTGAAGCTTTAGAAGTAAGCCCATTGCTCAAACGAAAACTCGTCATGCTTTCTACAGGTGAAGCGCAGCGGGTATCATTGGCAAGGGCATTGTATATCAAACCGTCATTATTGCTCTTGGATGAACCTTTTTCAGCCCAAGCCCCAGATATTCGATTGCGACTACGTGAAGCATTAAAAGCGTTACAACAAACACTGGATATTCCTGTGTTGATGGTCAGCCATGATGCAGAGGATGCCAAGGTGTTAGCACAGCAACATTGGCGTATGCGCGAAGGCAAGCTGATGAATAGCGTAACAAGCACAAAAGTGTTCGCCACAGATGCACGCAGATGAACATAGATTATATCCGCGTTTATCGGTGTTTATCCGTGGTTAGGAGTAATAAGCATGAGTGAGTTAACCCATTTTAATCAAGCAGGGCGCGGACGCATGGTGGATGTGTCGGACAAAGAAAATAG
>JALUWH010000253.1 GCA_027019685.1 Ghiorsea sp.
GTGTCAAAGCTGCCAATAACAATGCCAAACGTTTAGGCTTCAATGCAAGCTATCAAACACTTGATTTATTTGGTGATTTTTTAGTCGAACCCTTCATCAATGCTGACATACTTATACTAGACCCCCCTCGCAAAGGAGCAAAACGTATTTGTCAGCAAATTGGTCAACTTTTCCCAAAAAAAATCATTATGGTAAATTGTGATATTGCTGCAGGTGCACGAGATGCGAAAGCTTTAGTAGATGCAGGTTTTAAACTCAAAGCCTTGCGACCCCTAGATTTATTTCCCTACACAGGGCATGTGGAAGCATTAAGCTTATGGGAAGTGTGAGAACCTATGCAATCATACTGCTGCTACTCTTATCATCTTGCCACCAAGATGAACCTAAAAGCCATACACTGCGTATAGGGCTAGCATCAGCACCCATTAGCCTAGACCCTAGGTTTGCTACAGATGCCGCTTCACACCGCGTACAAGAACTTATACATTGCTCTTTGGTTCAACTCGGTGAAGATTTCCTACCCAAGCCAAGTCTCGCTAGCTCATGGCAACAACAAGACCCCTACACTTGGACATTTCAGTTGCGCCATGACTTCACCTTTCATAATGGGCAAGGTGTTACTGCAGCAGATGTTGCTGCAACCATCCAAGCCGTATTGGACAAAACATTATCCAGCCCACTTCGCGCAGGTTTTACAGCTATTGAGCATGTCACCATCAACAACCCTTACCAACTTACCCTAAACCTCAATAAACCTGATGCTTCACTACTTACACGTTTAAATCTTGGTATTTTACCAGCTTCAGAAGCCAATAAACCCCACCAAGCCAAACAAACCATAGGTTGCGGAGCGTTCAAAGTATCTAAATGGGATAACACTTTGTATTTAGAACGAGCCAAACCAGATAGCAGCTCTATCCAATCCATTGAAATACTTGCCATTAAAGACCCTGTCACCCGTGTTTTAAAATTGGTACGCAATGAAATTGATTTCACACAAAATGATTTGCCGCCCCATTTATTACCTTGGTTGAAGAAACAACCTAACTTAACCATTAATAGTCAGCCCTCTACTACCTTTTCCTATTTGGGATTAAATATGCACGATGAAATTCTTAAACATCAAAAGGTTCGTAAAGCATTAGCATTAGCACTGGATAGAAAGCTGCTCAAACAAGCCTTGTTTGCCGATCTACCTACCTTAGGTGAAACAGTACTCACGCCAAGCCATTGG
>JALUWH010000254.1 GCA_027019685.1 Ghiorsea sp.
CCCCTCGCCCTTTGAAGGGAGAGGGCTAGGGTGAGGGTTGTGTTCAAACAGTTCTCTTTCTTACCCCTCATCCCAACCTTCTCCCCTAAATGGGAGAAGGAGTTTTCCTTATGATGAAAAAGCGCGAACGCGGTAAGCGCAAAGGTTTGACCACGGGTGCAAACTCTGCGGCAGCAGCACGCGCAGCAACCATTGGGCTTGCCACTGGAGAAGTCCCCAGCGAACTTGAATCTTTATTGCCCAATGAAACGCGGGTGAAATTTATCATCCATGATGGTGAGGTTAGCGCAGATGGAAAAGCAGCACATGCCATGTGCATTAAAGATGCAGGCGATGACCCAGATTGCACGGATGGCGCACATTTAACGGCGGATGTTCGTTTGCTAGATGGGCAAGCTGGCGAAGTGGTGCTTAAAGGTGGGCAAGGCGTAGGCACGATTACCATGGCAGGACTTGGCTTGGAAGTGGGCGGCCCTGCGATTAATCCTGTACCCCGCAAAAATATTGAAGCCAATGTGCGTGAAGTTGGCGGTGATTTATTAGAAAGTCACGGTTTGGAAGTCACGATTTCTGTACCTGATGGTGAGAAAATGGCGAAGAAAACATTGAATGACCGACTTGGTATTCTTGGCGGTATTTCAATTTTAGGTACCACAGGCATTGTGCATCCTTATTCCACAGCAGCATTTCGCGCATCGGTGGTGCAAGGCATTGAAGTGGCTGCCAATCAAGGGCAAGACACAGTGGTGCTCACCACGGGCGGACGCACAGAAAAGTTTGTGATTGCTGCGTTACCCGAGCTTGAGCAAGCATGTTTTGTACAAATGGGCGATTTCTTAGGTCCGGCACTCGATACCTGTAAAAAAGAACATATCAAACAAGTGATTATTGGTGGCATGGTTGGCAAACTCACCAAAATGGCACAAGGCGAAGTGATTACCCATGCCAATCGCAAAGCGGTGAACACCGATTTATTGGCAGAATTGGCAGAAGGTATTGGCGCACCAGCAGCTTTGTGTGAAGAGATTCGTGCAGCAGAAACAGCGCGGTTTGCTGCTGAAAAATTAGAAGAAATTGGTTTAGCGGATAAGTTTTACATTGCTTTGGCAGAGCGCACGATTGCCACCTTAAAAGAGCGTTATCCCAGTGAGTTTAGTGTGCGGGTCATGGTGTGTGATTTCTCTGGCAATCCCTTGGCTGATGTGAATTCTTTTCCTCTCCCTTTTAAGGGACAAGGTGAATGCCGTAGGCAGAGAGAGTGCCCTGGGGTAGAGGATACAGGTGAGGGTTGATGAAAAAAAATGATGTATTAAACGCTCCCTCACCCCAACCCTCTCCCTCTAAGAAGGAGAGGGAGAAGCGCTGCGTAGTTTTAGGCGTATTGGATAATGGCATTGCAGGGCTTGCACCCGATGCTTTGGCTTTACTCAACCAAGCGGATGTGGTGATTGGTGGTACACGCGTACTCGAATTGTTTGCGGCAGAACTTCAATCCGGTGCTGAAACCTTTGATTTAACAGGTCATCTTAAAGATGTACCCATGCGTATTGAGCAGGCTTTGGCAAAACAACAAGCCGTGGTGGTTTTAGCCACGGGCGACCCGCTATGTCATGGCATTGCGGTTTATTTGAAAAAGAAAATCGGCTTATCCAAGCTTGATATTCGCCCCAATGTATCTGCGCTGCAGCTGGCTTGTGCGCGTGTGGGTGTAAGTTGGCAGGATGCTTATATTTGCTCGGTGCATACCAAAGATGCAGGTGAATGGGCGGACAACCCAAGCAAGGAACACGGGCTTTATCCGCTGTTTAAAGCATGTATGCAGCACAGAAAAATCATCACATTTACCAGCCCTAAAAATAATCCAGCGCGTATTGCCAGAATGTTGGTTGCTGAAGCTATAGCTGATGATTTCGAGATGATTGTGGCTGAGAATTTGTTGCAAGATGAGGAACGTATTGTAGCCGATGTGCCTGTGTCAGCGTTGGTAGAACAAGACTTTGCTGATTTAAATATGGTGATTTTAGAGCGCAAAGAAAAGCTGAATAAACCTGTGTTGTTTGGGTATGAGGATGCAAGCTTTAACCAACGCAAACCTGAAAAAGGCTTGATTACCAAGCGTGAAGTGCGTGCCGTGTCTCTGGCGCATATGCAGCTTAAAGCGAACAGCATTGTTTGGGATATTGGTGCGGGCTCTGGCTCTGTGGGTTTGGAAGCGGCAAGGCTTTGCCCCAATGGTTGGGTGTACGCCATTGAAAAGAATGAAGCTGATTATGAAATTGCGAAAAGCAATCAAGTGCAGATGGACATTCACCACTACACGTTGGTCAATGCTAAAGCCCCTGAATGTTTAGATGCTTGGCCGAACCCGGATGCTGTGTTTGTCGGTGGCTCGGGTGGCGAATTGGCAGCGTTAATCAAGCTGATTGTAAGTAGATTGAATGAAGCTGGTCATTTGGTGATGAATTTTGTCACCATTGAAAATCTTGCGGCGGCAACAGAAGCATTAAAAGCTATGGATGTATCATGGTCTATCACCCAAATGCAGGTCTCCCGCAGTAAACCGATTTTGCATATGCATCGCATGGCAGCAGAAAATCCTGTATGGATTGTGACAGTAGCTAAAATATAAATATCAGTTGTTGTTTAAAAAATGTTTAGAATAAACAGGACGCTGAAGGAGATGAATTATGTATTGTGAGCAACCGAAACCAGATTCTAAAAAATACTCAGACCTGATTTCAGAGATACAAAAAGGGATTATTAAAATCCCTAAGTTTCAGCGTGACTTTGTGTGGGGGATTGAGAAAACAGCACAGCTTTTGGATAGTATTCTTAAAGGCTACCCAATCGGAACATTTATTCTTTGGCAAACGAATGAGCGGCTTAATGACATAAAAAATATTGGAAACCTTGAAATACCAGAAACTCCAGAGGGAACAAAAGTCCAATACGTTCTTGATGGGCAACAGCGAATTACATCTCTCTATGCAGCCTTTCTAGGCGCTAAGCTACAGAAGGTGGGCGAGAAAAAGATTACTGATTACGCTCAAATTTTTATAGATTTAGATAAAGATATTAATGAAAATGATGATCAGGTTATTACTTCGGAGCCATCAGGTGAGAATATTGTTTCCCTAAGTGATGTGTTAAACTTTATGGATAGAATGACCGATATCAAAGATAGATACTCAGATGAAGACTTCAAGAAAATCCATTCATATTCTAGGGCATTTGATACATACGATTTCTCAACGGTTTTATTAAGAAAAGAAGATATAGATTCAGCAATCGAAGTTTTTACCCGTATTAACACAGGCGGGCAAACACTGACCCTTTTTGAGATTATGACTGCAAAAACATATGATGAAGATCAAAACTTCGACATGCAGTCTAAGTGGCAAGAAATTCTAGATGAACTTAAGGATATAAAGTACGAAGGGGTATCAAGTATGATTGTACTTAATTTACTTTCGCTCATTCTTAGTGATACAAATGAATGCAAAAGAAAAACTATCCTTACACTAAAAAAACAGAGTATTATTGATAACTGGGATGACATCATTTCAGCTATTAAAGATAGTATTGATTACTTTAGAACGACCTACCGCATACCTGTATCTCAACTCTTGCCTTACGATTCTTTATTGGTGCCTTTCGCCTATTTCTTTTATTATGAGAAGGACAAGCCCAAGGCTGAACAACGTAAATACTTGGAAGAATTTTTTTGGCGTATGTCGCTATCCTATCGTTATTCAAGCGCATCGGAATCAAAGCTCGCTCAGGATATTAAACGTATTGATCTTATTTTGAGTGAAAAGAGACCAAGTTACAATGATATAAAGGTGAGCTTAGACTCACCACAAAGCTTGATTGATACAAACTTCAGTGCAGGCAATAGTTATTGTAAGGCCATTCTTTGTTTACTTGCTTATCAAGAGCCTAAAGACTTTCAAGATAACGGTAAGGTTATACTTGATAATTCATGGTTAAAAGTTGCGAGCAGTAAAAATTACCATCACTTCTTTCCAAAGGCATACCTTAAAGGGAAAACAGTTATAAACAGTAATAGCCTGATGAACATTACATTTGTAAGTGACCATTTAAACAAACGTAAAATTGGAGCCAAAGCACCGTCTGTTTATATTGGAGCCTTCCAAGAAGAAAATGACAAAATTGATACATCTTTAAAGTCGCACTTTATTAGCTTAAATGGCTTCGGGCTTGAAAGTAATGATTATGATATTTTCTTGCAGGAGCGAGCTAAGTTAATCTATTCAGAGCTAAAATCCCGAATAGAAATATCTCATGTAGAGCCAAAGTATGAGGCTGTTGAAGAGCTTATCCACGGAGGTGAAAGTGACTTAGTTGAGTTTAAAGAAACACTTCGCTATGACACCCGTACAAATGTGGTGAATAAAAAGCTTGAGCATGTTGTTGCGAAAACGATAGCAGCATTTTTAAATACTAATGGTGGTAACTTACTTATTGGGGTTGCAGATAACCAAGATGTCAAAGGACTTGATAGGGATATATCTACCTTACATAAACAGAATATTGATGGGTTTGAACTACAGTTAATTGAAGTAATAAAAAAATATATCGGAAGTGAATACACGCCATATATAAAAATATCATACCCTGATCACCAAGGTATAAAAATATGCTTGATCAAGGTGTCAAAAAGTGGTGGTTCAGTTTTTGTAAAAAATGAAGGTGTAGAAGAATTTTTTATTAGGGTTGGGGGTTCTTCTCAACCATTAACAAGAGAGAAACAAAGTCAGTATGAAAAGAATCGTGAAAGAAAATAAGCTTATTGTCTTTCAAGATAAAAATATCCGTAGAGCTTGGTATGAAAATCAATGGTTTTATTCATTGGTGGATGTGATTGGTGCGTTGACGGGCAGTGCTAATCCCACGGATTACCTGAAAAAGATTCGTAAAAGGGATGAAGAGCTGGGTTTCTACGTAGGGACAAACTGTCCCCAGATAGAAATGTTGACGGAGTCGGGCAAGAAAAGAAAAACTTTGGCAGGAAATACGCAGGATGTCTTTCGCCTGATTCAGTCTGTTCCTAGCAAACAGGCTGAGCCATTTAAACGCTGGTTGGCGAAGGTTGGGCAAGAGCGTATTGATGAAATTGAAAACCCTGAACTTGCACAGGAGCGCATGAAAGCCATCTATGAGCAAAAGGGCTATCCATCGGATTGGATTGATAAGCGTTTGCGAGGTATGGCGATTCGTCAGAATTTGACCGATGAATGGAAAGAACGAGGCATTGAGGAACAGCGTGATTTTGCGATATTAACGGCTGAAATTTCCAAGGCGACATTTGGGGTGACTCCGAGTGAGTATAAAAAGTTAAAACAACTGCCTGAAAAATCCAAAGCCAATTTGCGTGATCATATGGATGATTTGGAATTGATTTTTACGATGTTGGGTGAGCGTGTCACCACAGAAATATCAAAAGAAGAAGAGCCTGATACATTGTCCAAGAGTAAAGCGGTTGCCAAACGTGGTGGCAAGGTGGCTGGTAATGCAAGAAAAGAGACAGAGAAAGAATTAGGACGAAGTGTAGTTTCAGGAAATAACTATTTAGATATGAAGAAAAGCAGGAATTTGGATGAATAAAGGTAAACTTGTAGCAACATCCTTAGGCCCTGGCGATGCAGGGTTGATTACTCGCAAGGCTTGGGCTGTGATGCAGTCGGATGCATTGTGGTGTTATCCCGTGCGTAAAAAAGGTGGCAAGAGCCATGCGTTGGGCATTGCAGAACGGACAGGGCTAGCCATACCTGAAGATGCTTTGGAATTGGTGTTTCCCATGACCCATGATACGGAAATTCTGGCGCGGGCATGGGCGCGAACTGCGGATAAGATTGTGCCTGTGTTGCAAAATGGGCGTGATGTTGCTTTTTTGGTGGAAGGGGATGCTTCTACTTTTTCAACGTTCACCTATTTGGCGCGTTATGTGCAAAGCTTGGATGCGGATATTGAAGTGGAAACCATTGCAGGTGTGCCATCCTTTAATGCAGCTGCTGCTAGTGCATCTTTCCCGCTCGCAGAAACGGATGACACCGTAGCGATTGTGCCAGCAGGTTATGGTTTGGATGAATTGGAAAAACTATTACCGCATTTTGATACTTTGGTATTGCTCAAAGTGAAACCATTGTTGGATAGCGTGATTGATTGGTTGGCGGCGCATGATTTATTAACCGATGCGGTGTTCGTGGAAAAAGCAGGCGCGCCTGAAGAACGGATTATTCATGATGTGGCTTCGCTCAAAGGTGAGAAGGTGAATTATCTTTCATTGATGTTGGTGCGAAACCCGAATAGGGAACGTGGTGAAATGATTCGCGGTTGTAAGAAAAAGGATGTGGTTTCATGATAAACCCTCACCCCAACCCTCTCCCTTATCAAGGGCGAGGGAGTTCAGATGTTAAGCCGATAAAAGGATGTGAACGATGATTGATACAAAACCTTTAGATGGGAAAGTGGTGTTGGTTGCCATTACCAAACATGGGGCAGCACAGGCTAAAGACCTTGCGCCCAAACTGCCGCAAGCGGATATTATGACATCCCAGAAATTCGGGCATGTGTTTGCGGATGTAAGCAACCAAGTGCATGCTTATGATGCTGGTTTAAAAGCAGAAATTCCCTCAATGTTTAAAAACTATGACCAGATTATCTACTTCGTTTCTTTGGGGGCTGTGGTGCGTTTGATTGCGCCGCATATGGTGTCTAAAGATGAAGACCCTGGTGTGTTAGTGGTGGATGATGCTGGGCAATATGTGATTCCTGTGCTTTCTGGGCATGTGGGTGGCGCGAATGCTTGGGCGGAGTATGTGGCAGGTTTATTGGATGCGATACCAGTGCTGACCACAGCATCGGATGTGAGTAAAACCATTCCTGTGGATATTTTAGGACGTGAACTTGGCTGGAAAGTGGAATGCCCAAAAATAAATATCACGCGGGTATCAGCGCATGTGGTGAATGAAGAACCGATTGCTTTGGTAGATGAGCGTGAAAAACCTTCGCTGGACTGGTGGACACGCGCCAATGATTTACCGAAAACCATTCACTGCTTTGAGAAGTTTGAAGATGTGGATGTGAATCAATTTGCCGCCATCTTATGGGTAACACATCGAGAGCTTCCTGAACATATTTGGGATGAATTACATGAGAAATTGGTGGTGTATCGCCCGTGATAGGGTCAACCCTCACCTTCATCCTCTACCCCAGGGCACTCTCTCTGCCTGCGGCATTCACCTTGTCCCTTCAAAGGGAGAGGAAACTAAGCTCCTTCTCCCGCTTGAGGGGAGAAGGTTGGGATGAGGGGTGATTGAAGTTGGTTAGCAGTAAAACCACCTTTGCCCGTAAATTGAGAAAAAACCAAACCGATGCCGAGCAAGCTTTATGGCAGCAGTTGCGAAACAGGCAATTGGCAGGGTTCAAGTTTCGCAGGCAATATGTGATTGAAGGCTATATTGCGGACTTTGCTTGTGTGGATGCAAAGTTAATTATC
>JALUWH010000255.1 GCA_027019685.1 Ghiorsea sp.
ACTACGCGTAAATTGATGGTGGATGGCCCTGAAGATTGGGCGGGTAGTAGGATTCGTTTTTTAATTATCCGAGCTGCTGATGTGTGTACTTATGTGGAGCAGGGTGCAGCAGACTTGGGTATATCAGGGCGTGACTTGCTGCTGGAACATAAACCGCATGTATATGAGCCTTTGGATTTAAAAATAGGCAAGTGCCGCCTTTGTGTTTGTGGTCCTAAAGATGCCGTGGAGGCAGGTGAATCTTCAGTGGTTGGTGGGCGTATTCGTGTAGCAACCAAGTATGATACCATTGCTGAACAATACTATTTGGAGCAAGGTGTACATGCTGAAGTGATTCATTTGTACGGTTCTATGGAGCTTGCACCATTGGTGGGCATGGCGGATAGAATTGTTGATGTGGTGGAGACGGGTAATACGCTTAAAGCCAATGGTTTAATAGAAGAAACGACTTTATTTGAGGTGTCTAGCCGCTTGATTGCCAATCCTGCAAGTTTTGTCACCAAGAAAAAACAAGTGCAAGCAGTGATTAATAAGTTGCGTGAAGCAGTGGAAGACAGAGAAAAATCGTTGGCTAAAAAAGATGTAGAGAGTATGAAGTGATGAAGATTCAACGTATTTATGCAAATAGTGCAGACTACAAAGTACAATTGGATGCTTTGTTATCGCGTGAAACAGATACTGGTGCAGATGTACAAAATCTTGTAGCGGATATTTTGCTGGATGTAAAACAGCGTGGTGATGCTGCGCTATGTGAATATACTACGAAATTTGATGGTTGGGGTTGTACGGCTGAAAACATGGTGATTAGCCGTAAAACTATGGAAAAAGCATGGTTTGCTGTATCAGATATGGATAGGCAATCGCTACAATTGGCTGTAGATAGAATCAAAGCTTACCATGAAAAACAAGTGCAAAAAGACTGGGATTATACCGATGATGCTGGTTTAACTTTGGGGCAAAAAATCACTGCTTTGGATAGCGTTGGTTTGTATGTGCCAGGTGGTAAAGCGGCTTACCCATCGTCAGTATTGATGAATGCTGTACCTGCACAAGTGGCAGGTGTTGAAAAAATTGTCATGGTCGTGCCAACACCTGCGGGTGAAATGAATGATTTGGTTTTGGCAGCAGCTTATGTGTCTGGTGTACAACAAGGTTTTGCAGTGGGTGGTGCGCAAGCCGTGGCAGCACTGGCTTATGGCACCGAAACGATTCCTGCTGTAGATAAAATTGTGGGGCCAGGTAATAAATTTGTAGCGGCTGCCAAACGCCAAGTGTTTGGTACTTGTGGTATTGATATGATTGCAGGCCCTTCAGAGATTGCTGTGGTGGCAGATGGTGGGCATCCTGAGTGGTTGGCAGCAGACTTTTTATCACAAGCTGAACACGATGAAGCAGCGCAAAGTATTTTTATTACTACGGATGAGGCTTTAGCGGATCAAGTGGAAGCTGCAATTGTGAAGCATTTAAGTGTGCTTGAACGAGCTGAAATTGCCAAAGCGTCTGTGGAAAATCACGGTGCTTTTATTATTGTGAATAGCTTGGATGAAGCAGCAGAAGCTGTGAATATGATTGCGCCAGAGCATTTGGAGTTGGCTTTGGAAGACCCAGATGCCATGCTGCCTAAAATTAAACATGCAGGTGCGATTTTCTTGGGTCATTTTGTGCCTGAGGCATTGGGTGATTATATGGCAGGGCCTAATCATGTGTTGCCAACCAATCGTACAGCACGTTTTTCCAGCCCGCTGGGTGTTTATGATTTCCAAAAACGCAGTAGTGTGATTCGTTCAACGCCGCAGGGTGTGGCAGCGATTGGTGCAGAAGCAGCACATTTGGCACATCGTGAGGGTTTGCAATGTCATGCTTTGACGTTAGAGCTAAGGTTGAAGGATAAAGGGGAGTAGTTATGGCTCGTAGTGCAAGTATTGAAAGAAATACCAAAGAAACACAGATTAAACTATCTATAAATTTAGATGGTACGGGTGTATGTGATCTCGATACACCGATTCCTTTCTTAAACCATATGCTTGAGCAGATTTCACGTCATGGTTTGATTGATTTAAAGATTGATGCCAAAGGTGATATTGATATTGATGACCATCATACGGTGGAAGATATTGGTATTTGCCTTGGTGAAGTGTTGCGCGAAGCCATTGGTGATAAAAAAGGTATTGTGCGTTATGGGAATGCTTATGTGCCCTTGGATGAGTCCTTATCTCGGGTAGTTCTTGATTTGTCAGGGCGCCCTGATTTGGAATACCATGTTGACTTCCCTAAAGAAATGATTGGTAACTTTGATGTTGATTTATTCAAAGAGTTTTTCCAAGCTGTGGTGAATCATTCACGTATGAGTCTACATATTGATAACTTGCGGGGTGTTAATAATCACCACATTGCGGAGACTGTCTTTAAAGCATTTGGTCGTGCTTTGCGTATGGCTGTTGAGGCTGATCCGCGCCAAAGTGGTATTCCAAGCACCAAAGGTACATTATAACCTATGATTGGTTTGGTTGATTATGGCATGGGCAACCTGCATTCGGTTGCTAAGGCATTAGAAAAAGCAGGTGGTAAGGTAGAACTGGTGAATAGTGCTGAGGCAATCGCTAATTATGAGCGTATTGTATTGCCAGGCGTTGGTGCATTTCGTGACTGCATGCACACGCTTAAAGAGACAGGTATGGCTGATGCCATCAAAGAAGTCGTCAACAAAGGTACTCCTTTTTTGGGTATTTGTTTAGGTATGCAGGTGTTGATGACACGCTCGTATGAGTTTGGTGTGCATGCGGGATTAAACTTGATTGAAGGTGAGGTTAAAGCCTTTCCTGAAGACCATGTCACTCGGGGTTATAAAATACCGCATATGGGCTGGAATGATGTGGTGTTGCCACAGGGTGAGGCTCATCCCGTACTTCAAGGCATAAGCAAGTGTGATCAGGTATATTATGTGCATTCTTATTATTGTGCGCCGCGCAACCCAGATGATTTGTTAGCAGCATGTTCTTATGGTGACTTTCCATTTGCATCTGTGATTGGCAGGGATAATGTGTTGGGTATGCAGTTTCATCCTGAAAAAAGTCAAAAGGTAGGCATGCAACTGTTGGAAGGTTTTATCAACTGGAAACCATAATGCGTGTAAGATGCTAAAAAAAAACTTGCTGTTAGTGTTCGTAAAAAAGTAAATAAGTAATACAATATGTTCAAAGGGGACTCCATGGGTATTCTTGAAGGAAAGAAAGGCTTAATTCTAGGTTTGGCCAATAATAAATCTATTGCTTGGGGTGTGGCACAAGCATGTCATAAGCAAGGTGCTGAACTTGGGTTTAACTACTTGGGTGAACAATTGGAAAAACGTGTTCGTCCATTGGCAGAACAAGTTGATGCAACTTTAATTGAGTCTATGGATGTAGGCGATGATGCAGAAATGGATGCGTTTTTTGCTAAAGTTGAAGAGAAATGGGGTAAAATGGATTTCTTAATCCATTCGATTGCATTTGCCAATAAAGATGCATTGCGTAACCCGTTTTCACAGGCTAGCCGTGAAGACTTTCAATTGGCGTTGGATATCTCTGCTTATTCCTTTATTGCTTGTGCACAACGTGCTGCGGGTATTATGAATGATGGTGGTAGCATGGTAACCATGACTTATTTGGGCGCAGAACGTGCTATTCCTGGTTATGGTATGATGGGTGTGGCAAAAGCAGCACTCGAAGCGTCCACGCGTTATTTGGCGGATGATTTAGGGCATAGTCGTGGTATTCGTGTGAATGCTGTTTCAGCAGGTCCAATTCGTACATTGGCAGCATCTGCAGTGGGTGACTTTAAAGCATTGATGGCGAAGAGTGCTCGTGGTTCTATGCTTGGTCGCAATGTGAGCCAAGAAGAAGTGGGTAATACAACTGCATATTTGGTTTCTGATTTATCATCAGGTGTGTCAGGTGAAGTGCATTATGTGGATGCAGGCTTCCATGTTGGTGCAGGCGACCCAGGCGAATAATGTTTACCTTATCTGCCTATCGCCCGCTAACTACGTTAGAAACGCGCACTTACAGTTGTAAGCTTGCTTATTCTGCCTTGCTAGCGGACAATGTTCAGGCAAGCTAAATCATTATTGATGATGATGCTTTTGTATTTAAAGGGTTAGGATAAGAGATGTCAGGTTCTAGTATTGGTCAAATATTTCGTGTAAGTACGGCTGGTGAATCTCACGGCAAGGCATTGGTTGCTATTGTTGAAGGTTGCCCTGCGGGTGTGGAATTATCTGAGTTAGACATTCAGCCTGATTTGGATAAACGTAAACCAGGGCAATCTAGGTATACAACCCAACGTCGTGAGGCTGATGAAGTTGAGATTTTATCGGGTGTGTTTGAAGGTAAAACCACAGGTTGCCCAATAGGTTTGTTGATTCGTAATACAGATCAGCGCAGCAAAGATTATTCCGATATTAAAGATAAATTCCGCCCAGGTCATGCTGATTTTACATTTCATGAGAAATATGGCTTTAGAGACTATCGTGGTGGTGGACGTTCATCAGCGCGAGAAACTGCAATGCGTGTGGCAGCAGGTGCTGTAGCGCGTAAGTTCTTAGCAAGCTCTGGCGTAAGTATTCGCGGCTGGGTTGATCAAATCGGTCCGATTAAGGTTGATGCAAACAACTTTTCTTTTGATGAAATTTATAATAATCCATTTTTTTCGCCAGATGCTGATGCTGCGGTTCAAATGGCTAATTTTATGGATAAATTGCGAAAAACTGGAGACTCTATTGGTGCATCAGTCACGGTTGAGGCGAGCGGTGTACCTGCTGGTTTAGGTGAGCCTGTCTTTGATAGAATTGATGCTGATTTGGCGAAAGCTATGATGAGTATTCAAGCGGTGAAAGCTGTGGAAGTGGGTGATGGTTTTGCTTGTGTTGAAGCTCGTGGGTCTGAGTTTGGTGATGCTATTCGTAAAGATGGTTTCCAAAGTAACCATGCTGGTGGTGTCTTGGGTGGCATTACCAACGGTGATGCCATTCATGTGCGTATGGGTTTAAAACCAACATCATCCATTTTGAAGCCGCGACCAACTATTGATATTCATGGCAATGAAACAGAGATTATTACCAAAGGCAGGCATGACCCATGTGTAGGTATTCGTGCAGTGCCTATTGCTGAGGCTATGCTTGCTTTAACACTTGCAGATCACTTGCTTAGACAACGCGCAAGCCAACTGTAGTATTGTTTTTTCAATTTGTTTGGAGTTACCATGGATAATCCAGAGCAGTGTTTGATTTGTGATACAGATGTTCCTGCTTTATTTTCTGCAAAAGCAAGGCTTTCGGGGACTATAGTTTATGACTTACGAACTTGCCCAGCTTGCCAAGCCTCTTTTTTTACGCCTATTCCATCGTCTGATGCTTTGGCAGAACATTATTCTAAAGATTATACTTTTTATAAAGGTGATAACTTTAAGGCGCAAGGGAAAGGTTCAGCTTTTGCTCGAAAACATCTTGCTCCGCGTTTAAATAAAGGGAAATTGTTGGATATTGGATGTGCCAGTGGTGATTTTTTAGCAGGTGTGCAACAAGGATCAGACTGGCAGGTATACGGTACGGACATAAACCCTGAGGTTGTTGCGTCAGTCAGAACAAAGTTGGGTTTAGATGTTAGGGCTGGTGAAATCGAAGATGTAGGTTTCGATGCAGGTTTTTTTGATGCGGTGCGTGTGCAAGATATTCTTGAACATGTACCACAACCGCTTACCTTTCTAAAGGAGTGTAGGCGCATTATTGATGATCATGGGACATTCTACTTATCTGTACCCAATGGGTTGGCAGATGCGCAGAATCTGATTGATTATTATACCCAATACGAGTCGCCTGCATTCAGTGGTGCTGGGCATATATACTTTTTTTCAATAGACAGCTTAACACTACTTTTTGATCAAGCAGGCTTTCGTATTGAGAAAGCATATAGTTATAATTTCAAAAAAGGTTTGCGTAGCTTATCAAAGCTTCCAAAAAGCAAACATTGGAAACGTGACTTAACGCCGCCAGTAGTTCAGCAAAATAAGAGTCCGCATACAGAGGTACAAACGCATAAGCAAAAACAGCGGTCTGCAGCATATTATGATTTTCAGTTTATGAAAGATGAGTTATTTAAGCTTCCTGGGGTTCATCAATATGCACAAGATTTCTCCTTTGTTTTAAAACCCAAGTAGCACATTTGGATGGAGGGTCTTGATAGCATTGACTTTAGCTAGAGATTACTTATGCTGCCGCACGCTGCAATGTGCAGTGAAACTAAAATAACCTTGCTCTGAACGCGCCTAAAAATGTTTCGGAGCAACGATTATCGAATGATAATCATGCCAAGAGGAGCGCTATGTATTACGAAACAGTGTTTATCGTAAACCCTGATGTATCTCAGGAAAATACCGAAGTTCTTACCAATGAATTGGTCGAGAAAATCGAAAAAGCAGGAGCCCGTATCGTGAAACGCGAATACTGGGGTGTTCGTTCACTTGCTTATTCTATCCAAAAACGTAACCGTGGTCATTATGCATTGCTTGTTACCGATGGCGCAGCAGAAGTTGCTAAGCTTATCGATGAGTCTTTGCGTTTGGATGAACGTATTCTACGTTTCTTAACCACAAGTATTACAGAACTATCTGATGAGCCATCGCCATTGTTGCGTCGCCGTTCAACTGCAACTACTGAAGAGCCAAAAGCTGAAGAGCCAAAGGCCGAAGTGGAAACAAAAACTGAACCTAAAGCAGAAGAAGCGACTGACGCTGTGAAGGCTGAGCCTAAAGCAGAAGAAAAAACTGCTAAGGAAGAAAGTGGGGAAGCTGCAGCTTAATATAGTCCAGCTTCGTGGTGTCGTTGATGATATCCATGACCGTTGGATGCCTGATGGAAGCCTAGCTGTTGTTGCTTCATTGATTGTACATAGACCTCATTTGGGGCAGAAAAGAGCCACCATGTTGGATGAACAGCCAATGCCATTGCGTGCAGAGGGTGATTTAGCAGAAAAGCTTATCAAGTTCAAAGGTAATCATGTGCATATCGAAGGAGAGTTGCGTCGTCGCTATTATAGTCGGGATGGTCAACAACGATGGGGTCAGGTGGAAGTTTGGCTAAGCCGTATAGATTTATTAGATAAGAATAATTTAGGAGAATAGAATGAGTGAAGAAAAAACAGTAAAAACTGAATCGACTGCACCTGCTGCTGACGCGCGCCCTGCACGCCCTGCACGCCCTGCACGTACTGAAGGTGGTCGCCCAGAACGTCCGCAACGTCGTGGTCCTGGCGGACGTGGTGGTAAGTTCCAACGTCGTCGTAAGTTCTGTAAGTTTTGTGCAGATAAAACATTAACAATTGATCATAAAGACCCAGGGTTGTTGGGACAATTTGTTTCAGAGCGTTATAAAATTATCCCTTCGCGTGTAACAAGCACTTGTGCAAAACATCAACGTCAATTGACCACTGCGATTAAACGCGCACGTGTATTGGCATTGCTGTCGT
>JALUWH010000256.1 GCA_027019685.1 Ghiorsea sp.
GGAACCAAACATCAGAAACCCAAGCAACAGAAAAAGCTAAGGTTAATATTCGAACGTTAGCGCGCCGCAATATGGTTTGGTCAGTTTTGTTTTTTGCTGTGCTTGGTGCAACAGTGTTGTTTACATCCATTCAGGCATCCAAGAATATGGAGTCATTAGCTACAATTTATGGTCAGCAGGTTCAAATTGAAAAATTCAGGGCTACCTTACCCAATGTCCTTTTGCCGTTGAATGATTATATCATGACGAAAAATGAAGGCGATGTGCAAAAGGTTAAACAAGCCAATGCTGCCTTCCAAAACTTGTATAAAGAAGTATCAGCATTTTCAGGCTTATCAACGGAAGATAAAAACGAACTTAAAAGTGTAAAAAAAGAACTTAAAAGTGTAAAAGATTTAATGACAGAAGTGGGAAGCTTAGCGAATGATATTATTTCAGGTGCTATTCCTTTTGATCAGGCAGGTAGTATCGCGATTGTTGCACAAAGCTTGGTGTTTGTAGGGCAAGATAAAGTGAACACGATTGCAACGCATGTCAGCCAAGAGTTGAACCGAGAGGTGATTGATAAAGAAGCACAAATGGCATGGCTTACTTGGATTAATATTGGGGTGATTGTGGCTATTTTGTTATTGTTGGTTTACCTCAGTCGTTTGTTTACTTCAAATATCACCAATCATATTAGTAGTGCGGCGCAAAATGTTGCATTCTCATCAGAAGATATTTTGATGTCTGTGGATAGGCAGGCTACAGCATCCAATACCCAAGCAGATATTGTGGTGAATGTGACGGATGAATTGAGTAGTATGTCAAGCGCATCAAGTAAAATCGCTCAAACAGCAACTAGTGTTGAACGTATTGCTTCGGCAACATCTCAAGCAGCCGTAGAAGGTGTGAAAGCTGTGAACGAAGCTATTGGTTATATGGATAAAATTCGTGAAGAGGTAACCTTGATTGCTGAAAAAGTAACGGATGCGGGTCAAAAAGCAGAGCAGATTCTTGAATCTGTTGACTCTATTCAAGAAATTGCTGATGAAACACATCTATTGGCACTTAATGCTTCGATTGAATCTGCAGCCGCAGGTGAGTTTGGTAAGCGTTTTGCTGTGGTAGCCAGTGAAGTACGCCGACTATCTGAGCGTGCCCGTGAATTTACAGAGGAAATTCAAACTGTGGTGAATGATGTGCATCAATCAACCAGTGCATCGATTGAAGTGACTCAAGAAGGTTTAGAAGAAGTAGCTAAGGGTGTGGAAATTGCACGTCGCGCTGGTGTTGCACTTGAACGTATGCAGGATATGTCAGTGAAAACCAGTAAAGCAGTGCATACTATTGCGCTTGCAACCAAGCAACAAAGTGAAAGCAGTCAGGAGTTTGTGGATACGATGAAAGATATTTCTACACTATTACAAGACTCAGCCGCGCAAATGCAAAAATCACGTGATTCAGCAGGGCAATTGAATGTGGTTGCTGATGAACTGAAGAAATTTGTTTAAGTTCGTTTTTCAATTATAAACCATGGCTGACTTTGATTTATCGAATTTCCTCGCATCATTCTTTGATGAAGCTAGAGAGCGCTTAAGCTCTATTAATCAGGCCTTGGTTGCCTTTGAATCAGGCTCTTTGGATGAGGATGGTTTGGTTGCCATGCGTAGGGATGCGCATACCATTAAAGGCTCGGCGTTGATGTTAGGCGTGAATGATATTGGCCGAATTGCTCATGTGTTTGAGGATATGGTTGAATCTCTTATTGAACATGATGACTGGCAACAACCTTTAGCCCTACAATTTTTATATGATTTACATGATTTATTAGAGAAACGTCTTGCCGATGTTGATAACCCTGAGCTCATTGATACCAAAGCGGCTGAAGTAAAGTTTGCTGAGGTTATTGAAGCACTGAAGCAAGGTGAAAAAGATACAACAGTAGCAAAAGATAAACCTCAAGAAGACTTAGCAACCTCTTTGGTTAAAGAAGTAGAAGCTTTAAGTTTAACTGAACCTACAACGCCTAAATCCCTCCATGATCAAATTGATGTAAATATAGAAGCTGACGGCGAACTAAGCTTAGCCAATATCAATGCACAATTGACATCTGCTTTTTCTGAATTAAACGAACAAGAAACTCATCAAGCTTCGGGTGCAGATAGTCTTAATGAAGAAACTGTTTTTGAAATACCAATGCTTGAATTGGAATCAGCATTTAGACCAGTATCAAATTTTGATGATAAAAAAACAGCTGGTGAGCGGAAAAGTTCAGGGCGTTTTTTGCGTGTAGATGCAGAGCGTTTGGAAGCACTATCACACCACATTATTGAAATGACTACTGCACAAAGCCGTCAGGGTCAACGTGATAAAAAGTTAAAAGAAGCACAGTTGGGATTACGTTTGTTGCGCCGTGAATGGATACAAATGCGTTTCAAATTTGCACAACAACCTAGTATGGTTGCTTCATTGAAGGTGATGGATAGTTTGATTGAAGACCAATTGCGTAAGACACAGCAATTGATGGAAGAATCTAGGTTTCAGGTTGAGCATCAAAGTTTGACGTTGAAGGAGCTGAGAGACCAAGTTCTAGCGCTCATGTTACGACCACTAGACAGTGTGTTTGCAACCTTCCCACGTGCTGTACGTGATATAGCCTCTAAAATAGGTAAACGTGTGCATTTAGTTGTGGATGGTAAATCTGTGGAAATGGATCAAGGCGTGGCAGAATCACTGGTTGAGCCATTGATTCATCTTTTGAATAATGCTGTGGCTCATGGTATTGAAGACAGTGATGAACGTAAGCGCTTAGGTAAACCTGAAAGTGGACAAGTAACGATTGTTGCTAGGCAAAATGGTAATGAAGTGCAAATTGAAGTCATGGATGATGGTCGTGGCATTAATCCTGATTTAATTCGTAAGGCAGCTGTTGAGCGTGGAGTAACCACGCAGGATGAAATTGATTTGATGGACTCTGCAGAAGTCTTAGAGCTTATTTTCCGCCCTGGTTTTTCAACATTAACCGAAGTGGATGAGTTGGCAGGTCGCGGTATTGGTATGAATATTGTGCAAGATGCTATTCGTAAGCTGACAGGTTCGATTAAAATTGATTCCAAAGTAGGGCAGGGTACACGGTTTATTATTTCAGTACCCATCAGTATTGCTGTACAAGAAGCATTGATGTTTAAGGTTGGTGGGCAGCGTTATGGTATGTTGACCCATCTGATTGAACAAGCCATTGTTTATAATGAAAAAGATATTATACGTGGCACTGCAGGAAAGCTTTTTTTAAATTATGATAATCACCAAGTACCTGTTGTTGATTTACGTCCTATGATGTATGGCAGTGATATGAATTTATCGGATACTCCTTATATTATTGTTGCAGAGCACATTGAAGGTTTTGTTGGTATTTTAGTTGATGAGTTGTTGGGTGATGGTGAAGTGGTGGTGCATGACTTAGACCCTTATATTAAACGTTATCAGCCGCAAGGTTTGATGGGCAATACCATTGTAGAAGATGGTTCAGTCATGATGCTTCTTGAGCCTTATGGCATCAAGGAAATGGGAAGAACTTCTCCGAACCAAGCGATAGATATTGAAGTGAAAGAAGAAGATAAACTACGCTTTAATGTGTTATTGGTTGATGATTCGCTTATTGCTAGGGAAGTTGAAAAAAATATTTTTGAAAGCCTTGGTTTTGTAGTTGAAACGGCGATTGACGGTATGGACGCGTTGGAAAAACTAGAGTCTTCCACCTATGATATGATTGTAACTGATTTGGAAATGCCACGTTTGGATGGCTTTGGATTGGTTCGTCAAATTCGCAATCAGCCACAATATGAAGACTTGCCTATGATGGTTATTTCAACACGGGAAAGTCCAGAAGATAGATTAAGAGCGCTTGAAGCTGGTGCAGATTCATATTTGGTCAAACAACACCTTGATGCAGACTCCATTGTTGCCACAGTCAAAGCTTTGGTTGGTCCTTTGCTTGTTCAAGAAAGGGGTATTGCTTCAAAGGCAGATAAATCTAGCAGCATACAATGACACATTTTTTATCTGTGCCTGATTATCATATGCACACGCCGCGGTGCAATCATGCAAAGGGTACAATTGCTGAATATGCACAAGCAGCAGTGGATGCAGGCTTGACTGAAATTGGCATGTCAGACCATTCACCTATGCCCAATGGTTTTGATAAAGCATGGCGCATGGATGAATCTGAACTTGATTCATTTCTTGAAGAGCTGGAATCAGCACAACAGCAATTTAAAGGTCAGCTGGTGATTAAAGCAGCACTGGAAGTCGATTATTATGAGGGTGCTGAGCAGTATATTCAGTATTTAGCTTCTTATTATAACTGGGACTATTTAATGGGCTCGGTTCACTTTATTGGCTCATGGGGTTTTGATAATCCTGATGAAACCAGCCAATTTGAACACTGCGATATTGAGCAAGCTTATGTTGACTACTTTAGATTGGTTGCATTATCAGCAGCAAGTGGTTTGTTTGATAGTATTGGTCATCCTGATTTGATTAAAAAGTTTGGCTACCGTGCGCCTGCAGATTCCGTTTCGGTTTTAGAGGCTGAAAATAAAATGTTACAAGCAGCCAAACAAGCTGATGTTGCCCTAGAAATAAGTTCGGCGGGATTGCGAAAACCTGTGAAAGAAATTTATCCTCACTCTAGCATTGTTGAGCGGGCAGTAAGTCTTGGTATTCCTTTTGTTTATGGCTCTGATGCGCATGCACCCGCAGAAGTTGGTCATGCAATGCAGCAGTGTTTGCAGTTGTTACACCAGTTTGGTGCAACGGAAGTCGCAAGTTTTAGTAAACGACAACGTAAGATGATTTCTTTTGTAGGAAAGTCATGAAAACAGTATTGATTACAGGTGCTTCAGGAGGCTTTGGCACTGAGTTTGCCATGCAACTTGAACAACAAGGTTATGCTTTGTTATTGCATGGGCGCGATAAAGCCCGTTTAAAATTAACCTTAGATGCTTTGCAATATCCAGAGCGACACCGTTTTGTGTTTGCAGACTTATCATCACGCAAAGAAACTGAGGAATTGATTGATAGTTTAGCAGGGCTTGAGTTATATGGTTTGGTAAATAATGCAGGTTTTGGTGTTTGGGGCGGTTTTGCTGAAACGGAATGCGTGGCACAAGCTGATGTGTTACGTGTTGATTTGGTTGCGCCAGTGATGCTTGCGCATGCATTGATTCCAACCCTGAAACGCACTCAAGGTTTTATGATTAATGTATCGTCCTTAGCTGGGGAAACACCACTACCTTATATGGCAACGTATGCCGCTGTTAAAGCGGGTATGACTTTTTGGAGCGAGGCTATTCGCGCTGAACATCAAGGGGAATTAAAAGTGGTTACGCTTGCACCAGGGCCTTCACCTACAGGATTTAGAGATGTGTCGGGTGCACCTAAAGGTAAGGGCAATGGGTTTAGCACATCTGCGGCGAAAGTAGTGTCTTCATCACTACAAACATTAGAGGCTGGAGGTGGGTATTGCGTACCAGGCTGGCGGCATAAATGCTTGTGGTTGATTCAAAAAATAACACCACGCTTTATATCCTTAACCATTATGGCGAAGTACCTTAAAAAGTAGCCTTTATACCTTTGCAAAATATACCTTTCAAATGGAAGCTACGTTTATCCAAACGAGCCAAACGTCCACGTATTACAATCAGTGTGTATGGCAGTGTTGAGCTGGTTTGGCCTCATCAAATGTCGGAGCGAGGCGTGAAGGGTATGTTGCAAAAACATACGCCTTGGGTATTGAAACATTTACGAGACATCCCAAACAAGCCTCTTCATGCTTTTGTTTTACCAAAGAAAATTTATTTTTCAGCTATTCAGCAAACGTGGATGATAAACTATGAAGAAGGAATAGGGCGGTTGTCTTTGGTTGAAGCATACCCAACACTTACCCTGCGTGGGAAGCATGAACCAGATAATATATTGCAAGAAGCTTTGAAACGATGGGTGAAAAAACAGGCAAAAGAACACCTGTCTGTTTGGCTAGCTAAAACCGCTACTGATATGAATGTAACTTATCATGCTGTTAGCATTCGCTTACAAAAAAGACGTTGGGGAAGTTGCTCAGCAAAAGGAAATATCAGCTTAAATGCTGCATTATTATTTTTGCCAGACTTTTTGGTGCAACATGTTTTGATTCATGAGTTGACGCATTTAAAACATTTGAATCATTCCAAAGCATTTTGGTCTGAAGTTGAGAAGCTTGAGCCTAAATACAAAGAAAATAGACGTTTACTCAAACAACATGCAAAAGATGTTCCTGCTTGGCTAACAGAGCAACTGTGATAAACTTGCATCAGGGAAAAGGTGGCTTTTACGATGAAAAAAGATGATTTTCGCCAATATAATTTGGCAGACACTGTGATTGGACACATTGATAAGGCTCTAAACAATATTTTTTGTAAACAAAACTCACAACGAGAATATCCCGCAAGTGCTGCTGGTGATGATAAACTCACATCATTGCAGAAGAAAAAAGCAGCAGGTTTGATGCGGGTGAATCATGCTGGGGAAATGGCAGCACAAGCCTTGTATCATGGTCAATCTATGATTGCACGAGACCCAAACCTTAAAGAGAAGTTGAAACATGCATCAGAAGAAGAAGCCGACCATCTAAATTGGTGCCGCACTCGGTTGGAAGAGTTGGGAGAAAAACCATCAGTGCTTGATCCTTTTTGGTATGCAGGTTCTTTTGCTATTGGTATTGCTGCTGGTGCAGTGGGGGATCGTTGGAATTTAGGTTTTTTAGCTGAAACAGAGCATCAAGTTGTGCGCCACCTTAGTGGACACTTAGAAAACCTTCCCGAGGAAGATAAGCGTAGTCGAGCCATTGTGGAGCAAATGAAAGTTGATGAACTTGGGCATGCGCACTTGGCAGAAAGTTTGGGTGCAGCGAAGCTACCTCAAGTGGTTAAATCAGGTATGACATTAACATCCAAGGTGATGACAGGTTTATCTGAAAAAATCTAAATGAACCAAGATATAAATTTTGATGCCTTGGTCGAACACTTCCAAAAGAAAATATATGGTAGTCGAAAAGGGGCAATGCGTTTGGCTGTGTTGCAGCGTGATTTAGCGCAGTCTATTCCACAATGGCATCAAGGTGGTTTAAAAGTTCTTGATTTGGGTGCAGGGCTTGGTCAAATGGGTGTACAGATGGCTGTTCAGGGGCATCAGGTTTGTATGAATGATATATCTGAACGTATGTTGGCTGTAGCTAAAGCGCAAGCAGAGCAAGCGGGTGTTGCAAATCAAATAGAATGGCAGCATGGAGCATTTCAAGATTTGGAAAACCGTGCTTATGATGTTGTGCTTTGTCATGCTGTGATGGAATGGTTAAATCAGCCCGAAACATTAATGGAGAAACTTGCAGAGCTAACACAACAGCATGGTTTGATTTCACTGATGTTTTATAATTTGGATGCTT
>JALUWH010000257.1 GCA_027019685.1 Ghiorsea sp.
TACTGGGAAAGAAGTTCTAGCCAATTTGTTGCATAAATCAGGAACACGTGCAAGCAAGCCTTTTGTATCTATCAATTGTGGCGCTATCCCTGAAGAGTTGCTTGAATCTGAATTATTTGGTCACGTGAAAGGTGCGTTTACAGGTGCGATTCGTGCCAGACCAGGGCGTTTTGAAGTTGCCAATGGTGGCACTATATTTTTAGATGAAATCGGCGATATGAGCTCAAAATTACAAGTGAAGTTATTGCGGGTATTGCAAGAGCGTTGTTTTGAGCCTGTGGGCAGTCAACAAAGTATTCATGTGGATGTACGTATTGTGGCAGCAACACACCGAGATTTAGAACATGAAATCACCACAGGTCGTTTTAGGCAGGATTTATTCTATCGTTTGAATGTGATTCCCTTGCATTTGTCGGCATTAAGAGAGCGTGGCGAAGATTCGCTACTGTTAGCCGAACATTTTATGAGGTTGTTTAATCAGAAAAAAGGTACATCGATTGATGGTTTTGAAGCGCAAGCTAAAGAAGCTTTTTTACGCTATACATGGCCAGGCAATGTGCGAGAATTACAAAATTTAATGGAGCGTGTTGCTACACTTAAACGTGAAGGTGAAATCACTTTAGCAGATTTACCATCGCGTATGCTGGATGAGGCACAAAGGGCTATGCATGGTTTCCAAATCAATGTGGAAGAGCATGAAAGTTTGGATTTCAAAGGTATTGTTGATGAATTTGAAAGCCATTTGATTCTTTCGGCATTGGAGCGCTTTGATTGGAATAAGAATCAAGCGGCTAAGTTTTTATCCATGAATCGCACGACATTGGTGGAAAAAATTAAAAAGAAAGGGCTACAAGCGCAATAGAGGAGATGGTTGGTTACGTAATGCCATCTTTTTTTATCAATGGCAAATAAACTGAAAAACAAGAGCCTTTTTCTGCTTGGCTTTCTACTTCAATGATACCGCCGTGCTCTTGTACAATAGCATAAGCCACAACTAAACCTAAGCCTGTATCTTTACCAGTTTGGTTGCTGGTTAAGCACAGTTCAAATATGTTTTCTATCGATTCTTTTGCAATCCCTTTACTATTGTTTTGAATATCAATGCGAGCAAATGTGGTTTCGGATAATGTTGGGTTGCGTTGCATAAATGCTTGGTCAGCCTCAAAGCGATGCAGTTGCACTGTAAGGGTTGCATTGTCCATATCTTCCAATGT
>JALUWH010000258.1 GCA_027019685.1 Ghiorsea sp.
GCTTTACCATCTGAATCCAATACCGACTCATGAATCATTTCAGACAATGTTGGATGCGGGAACATATGATGCGCTAGCTCCGCTTCTGTGGTTTCTAAAGTACGAGCCAATTGTAATGAAACAATCAATTCTGTGGCTTCTGCACCCACGATATGTGCACCCAATAACTCACCAGTCTCAGCATCAAAGATAGTTTTAACCATACCTTCAGTCTCTGCCAAGCCCATAGCTTTGCCATTGGTACCATACGCCATGCGACCCACTTTAATATCCAAACCTTCTTCTTTGCATTGTTTCTCAGTCTTACCACATGAACCCACTTGTGGCTGGCAATAAGTACAACCTGGTACATTGCCATAATCCACAGGGTGTGGTGTGCCGCCGTTGATGGCTTCCACGCAGACAATGCCTTCGTGCGATGCAACATGTGCCAAAGCAGGTGCACCAATCACATCACCAATAGCATAAATCCCTTGATGGTCGGTACGGTAATAATCATCCACTTCAATTTGTTGACGTTCAACTTTCATGGACGTGTTTTCCGCACCAATGCTATCGGTATTACCTACAACACCCACTGCAACTAAACACACATCGCCTTCAATCGTGTGCTCTTTATCTTTCACGCTATATGTCACCACAGCTTTACCATCAACATTCTTAGCTGATGACACCATAGCATTGGTCACGATATTGATTTTATTTTTCTTAAATGAACGCGCTACCACTTTTGAAATCTCTTCGTCTTCAAGTGGCAAAATTTGTGGAGCTGCCTCAATCACGGTCACTTCAGAACCCATAGCATTATAAAAATAGGCGAATTCCATTCCAATCGCACCTGAACCAATCACCACCAATTTTTTAGGTAATGATGTAGGAGCCAAGGCTTGTTTGTATGTGATAATCACTTCGTTATCTACATCCATACCTGGGAAGGCACGTGCTCTTGCACCTGTTGCCACAATTACGTGTTTGGCAGTCACTTGTGATATTTTGCCATCAGCATCTTTCACCATCAATTTATTATCGGCTTCAAATGTGGCAAAACCTTCGATATGGGTGACTTTGTTTTTCTTGAATAAAAAGCCAATGCCTCCATTCAACTTCGCTGAAATCTTGCGTGAACGTGCCACTGCTTTTGTAAGGTCTGGCTTGGCCTCTGTGATACCCAAGCCAAGTTCGTCACCACTATGTTGAATTACATTGATAATTTCGGCTGTACGCAACAACGCTTTAGTCGGGATACAACCCCAGTTCAAGCAAATGCCACCCAAATGTGTGGATTCAATACATGCTACTTTTAAACCCAATTGTGCAGCACGAATAGCTGCCACATAACCACCAGGACCAGCACCAACCACTACCACATCATATTCACCATCAGGGTTAAATACGCCTGCTGGCTTAAGATTTAACTCATGCTCCTCATCACTTGATGGTGCAGCTGCAAGTGTTTCCACTACTTCTTGTGGTGTTGCAACAGGAGATGCATCAGCGACGGATGTTTCATCAGACAAGTTTTCTGGCACATAATCTGCTGCTATTTCTTCATCATCTTCAGCAATCACTGCAATGGCCATACCCACAGGAACAAGGTCTCCCTCTTTAGCGATGATTTTATGTAAAACACCTTCATCAATCACTTCCACTTCCATGGTCGCTTTATCGGTTTCCACTTCCAGCATCACTTCGCCAGACTCTAGCGTATCACCTTCTTTCTTTAGCCAACGCGCAATTTTACCTTCGGTCATGGTTGGCGATAGCTGGGTCATAAATACATCAATTGGCATGGTTTACCTCTTTATGGGTTCACCACGAAGAACACGAAAAACACCAAGGTTTACCTTAATGAATTAGTGACTTGGTGGTGTTTTATTCAATAATTAAATCAATACACTCGCAGGGCATTCGATATGTTTTTTCAATGCATTCAAATATTCTGCACCCACGGCACCATCCACAACACGGTGGTCACAAGATAGAGTAAGTGTCATCATTTTCTTCACAACAACGTGTCCATTTTCAGCCACAGCACGTTCTTCTGTGCCACCCACTGCTAGGATTGCACCTTCAGGTGGATTTACAATCGCTTGAAATTGTTTGATACCATACATGCCCAAGTTTGAAATTGAGAATGTGCCACCTGTATATTCTTCAGGTTTCAATTCACCAGCACGCGCTTTACCTGCTAGTTCTTTAATTTCATTGGAAATATCCACAATACCTTTTTGCTCAGCAAAACGAACAATAGGTGTAATCAAACCACCTTCAATCGCTACAGCAATGGAAATATGTGCATGTTTATGTTGGTAAGTATGCGAATCAGCCCATGATGCATTTGCCGCTGGCACATCCACCAAAGCTTTAGATACGGCTTTCACAATAAAGTCATTCACACTCAATTTGAATGCGCCGTCAGCCGACTTATTAAGTTGTGCACGCAAGTCCATCAATCTATCCATTTCCACATCAAGGCTGAGATAAAAATGCGGCACTTGTTGCTTTGATTCGGTTAAACGGCGAGCGATAGCTTTACGCATCATACTATTTTCAATCGCATCATATTCATCAGCATGATACGGCATAGGACCAGTCGGTAGTGGACGAATCGCAGTAGGTACAAAGCTTTGTGAACTACCGCCCAAACTAATACCGCGCTTGGCTGCTTTCTCCACATCAGCTTTAACAATACGACCGCGTGGTCCAGTACCCGTAATAGCAGCGAGATTAACACCTTTTTGCTTGGCTAACCTACGCGCCAATGGCGACGCTTTGATGCGTTTATCATTAGCTGCACGCTCTACAGCGGCTGTATCTACTGGTGCTTGAGCTGCAACTACTTCGCTCGGTGCAGGCACAACGCTAGGTGTAGGTTCAGCTTCAACAGCAGCAGGTGTACCGTGTGTTTCAACAATAGGCTCTTGCCCACTACCTTCTGGCACATAATCTATTGGAACTTCTTCACCATCTTCTGCAATCACACCAATGGCTTCACCCACTTTAACCAATGCTCCTTCTGGAGCAATGATTTTATGTAGAATACCTTCATCAATCACTTCCACTTCCATGGTCGCTTTGTCGGTTTCTACTTCAAGCATCACTTCGCCTGATTCAAGTGTATCACCTTCTTTTTTTAGCCAACGCGCAATTTTACCTTCAGTCATTGTCGGAGATAATTGGGTCATAAAAATATCAATGGGCATGGTTTACCTCTTTAGGGTTTCACCACGAAGAACACGAAGGAAAAACCTTGGTGACTTGGTGGATTAAATCATTTATCAATCTAATAACTTAGGCTCTGTTGCACACTACACGTGCTGCTTCAACAATTTCAGCAACAGATGGTAATGCATATTGCTCCAAATTCGCTGCATATGGCATAGGCACATCTTTACCCGTCACACGCGCTACAGGTGCATCCAAATCATCAAAACCTTTTTCCATAATGCGTGCTGAAATTTCTGCACCAATACCTGCGAAACGCCAACCTTCTTCAATCACCACAGCACGGTTGGTTTTAGCAACCGATGCAAGAATTGTTGCTTCGTCCAATGGGCGAATCGTGCGTGGGTCAACCACCTCCGCATCAATACCTTGTTTGGCTAATTCTTCGGCTGCAAGCAATGTATATCCTGTCATACGTGAGTGGGCAATAAGGGTCACGTCACTACCAACACGTTTGATGTCTGCTTTGCCCAACGGAATAATATATTCACCTTCGGGCACTTCGCCAATATCACCATAATTCATTTCATTTTCAATAAAAATAACAGTGTCATTATCACGAATCGATGCCGCCAATAAACCTTTGGCATCCGCAGGGTTAGATGGCATGACCACTTTTAGACCTGGAATATTAGCATACCAATTTTCAAAGGCTTGAGAATGTTGTGAACTTACGCGAGCCGCAGCACCACCAGCACCACGGAACACCATAGGGCAATCATATTGACCGCCAGTCATGTATTTCATTTTCGCTGCAGCGTTCACAATTTGGTCAGCTGCAAGAATTGCAAAGTTCCAAGTCATAAACTCAATCACGGGGCGTAAACCTGCCATAGCAGCACCAACACCAAGTCCGGCAAAACCTAGCTCAGTAATAGGTGTATCAATCACACGCCTTGGACCAAACTTGTCCAACATACCTTGGGATACTTTATATGCGCCATTGTATTCAGCAACTTCTTCGCCCATAAGAAACACACGCTCATCGCGCTCCATTTCTTGGCACATCGCCTGATTTAATGCGTCACGATACGTAATCTTTGCCATATCAGCCTACCTGCCTTGGATAAGGGTATGCATTTGGAATTTCATCGCTGAGAATATCATCCCATAATGCAGAAAGATCTGGTTCAGGCTGTGCTTCTGCGGCTTTTGCCACTGCCACCACTTCTTTCTTAATATCTTTGTCTTTTTGTTTGAAGTCTGCTTCAGTTGACAGCCCTGCTTCAATCATTTGTTTTTGTAAACGTACGATTGGGTCACGCCCTGAACGCCATTCATCCACTTCATCACGTGTACGGTATGTTGCAGGGTCAGACATGGAATGCCCGCGATAACGATAAGTCATCATTTCAACAATCATTGGTCCTTTACCTGAACGTGCATGTTCTATGGCTTCTGCCATTTTACGCTCTACTTCCAACACATCCATACCATCCACTTGAATACCAGGAACTTTGAAAGAAATACCACGTTTATAAAGGTGTGTTTCAGCTGATGCACGGCTCAATGAAGTACCCATTGCATATTGATTGTTTTCAATCACAAACACCACAGGTAGTTTCCAAAGGGCAGCCATATTAAATGACTCATACACAGCACCTTGGTTCACGCCACCATCACCCATGATGGTAATAGAAACACGTTTATCATCGTTGTATTTACTAGCAAAAGCGAAACCTGTACCAATCGGCACTTGCTCACCAACAATACCATTGCCGCCTGCAAAGTTTTTCTCTTTATCAAACATATGCATGGAGCCGCCTTTGCCGCCCACAATGCCACCAGCGCGACCCAAAAGCTCCGCCATAATCGCTGTTGGCTCAGAGCCGCGCGCCAAAATATGTCCGTGGTCACGATAACTGGTCATCATATAATCTGTAGGCTCTGAAGCTTCTTCCATGCCCACACACACCGCTTCTTGTCCATTACATAAATGGCAAAAGCCACCAATCTTCTTCAAGCCATACATTTGCCCAGCTTTTTCTTCAAAGCGGCGGATATAAAGCATCATATCGTGCATAGCATGCAATCGCTCAGCGCTATAAAAGCGTCCTTCTTGCGTGATGCCAGCTTGGTTATCATCTTGTTTTTTGGTTGTCATAACATCCCCAATCGTTTCGCTAGACTGCGAACTATGCCCGACTCATATCCCTTCGCAACCATTAAAAGGCCACAAAGGACAAAAGCCTTCCTAAAAAATATCACTTGCATAGTAGCTAGAAACTACTTCCTTCATCAATACTTTACAATACACAACATTCAACAAAAAAAGCTGATAAAAAGGCTAACCACAAGTAAAAACACACCCTAAATATCTAACTTTTATTCATAATAATCAAGGTGTTACGCACTATTAACCAACTGAAACATTACACACCACCGAAAATGTCTTTGCAGAGAATCCCCTAAGCTTACATAGGGCTAACCTAGGGCTAGAAAAGACAAAAACTAAACCCTAAAATGGCGCAGCATTACACCGTCAAATAAAACACTTTGTTTCTCTTCGATGATTCCAGTACTACCTAAATAATACAACACATCATTCATGCTTTAATGAACACGGGTTCACCACAGCGTACATGCTCAAACAAATGTTCAATATCTGCATTGAGCATACGGATACAACCATGAGACACGGGCAAACCAATTTTATCTTCTTCATTGGTACCGTGGATATAAATATAGCGTTTTTTTGTATCCACTTTTCCACGCTTGTTTACGCCCGTTTGCACACCTGACAACCAAAGAATGCGACTCAATATCCAATCATGCTTATAATGTGCTATTTTTTGTTTAAATATACCCTTTGGTTCCCTAGATTCAAAATAGGTGTAAATGGGTAAACCACCTCCAATTTTAGCACATATTTTATGCTTACCTAACGGTGTTCTTAGACTGCCTTCCATATTTCCCACACCATTTCTAGCCGTAGAAATAGGGTAAGCACAAACCACCCCTGTTTTACGGTGATGATACAACATTTGTTCAGATACAATAATTTTAATCATGATCTGCCAATACGCGTAATGCTAATGCAGCATTCATTTTCACTTTATGTGCCTTTGAATAGGCATCAAGCAAAACAAGCGCCCGCAATAATGCATCTAAAGTACGTGGAACATATTGTAATAACACAGGCAATACCGTTTCTTTCATATCCCATTGCATGTTGTGCAACACCGAATCTAAAACACGCTTCAAATCTTCATCATTTGCAGGGGCAGACATCTCTACTTTTTCCATCATCAACAAACGGCTACGTAATTCTGGAGGCATACTACCTTCTGCACACCGCCAACTGATTAACAATGCCTTATTCATCTCTTTCGCTCTTTCAATTAGGTGGAATACAGCATAAGCAAATGCAGGAGGCATACTTCCTGAAGGTAAATCTAATATCCAATACGCTTGATGCTCACACTGCTCCAACCATAACTTCAACTGATGCACGGAAGACACATCACCCTCATCGCAAGCCAACAAGGCAACATGTGGGTTTTCATCTGCCAATGCCTGCAACAAATGACTTTTACCCGCCACTGACTCTGAGGTTAACCACAATAATCCACCTTGCACAAACCACAATGCAAGTCGCCCTGATGCTTCCTCAACCTGTGGATGACGCACCCAGCTTCCATAGTGTTTTTTAATCGGAAGCAAAAGTTCCAGTGTTTGCTGTTCACTCACCACTTACTCACCACTTACTCACCACTTACTCACCACTTACTCACCACTTACTCACCACTTACTCACCACTTACTCACCACTTACTCACCACTTACTCAACAAGCCAATCATACAAGCTTCCTTCAGGCTGCTTGATTGCCTTCATACCATAAGCAGCAAACCATGATGGCAACCATGAATCATCACCATCGCGCAAAACCAAACGGTACTCACGACGCTGTTTCTGCAATAACGTTGGCACAATACTTTCCACCACTGCTAGCTTTAACAATGCCTGCTCCAGCATTACCTGTGATGCCAGCTCATACTCTGCTTCTATGCGCAACAACACTACATTTGAGGCAGTATCAAACTTCATATCATCTTGATAAGCATCACGAATATTTAACAACACTTGTTTTAAGAATGCTTGCAATTGATAGTCGGTATATCCTTGCATAGGAATATTGGTTTGCTGCAACAAGTCTGCAGAAAAATCACCTTGCACATCCACA
>JALUWH010000259.1 GCA_027019685.1 Ghiorsea sp.
GTAAAATGGAACTAGTCCTACGTTTACGCTACCACACCCGCTCATATATCGACCACTTAGAACGCGAAGCCATGTACCAAACACTGATTGAGAACAAAAAGAAATTAAAAGACATGATTGAAAAGCTGGAGCGTTCATCCCTTGAAGATAGCTTAACTGAAATACCTAATCGCCGCTCTTTTGACCAGTATTTTGAAGTGGAATGGCAGCGTGCCATGCGTGATACTACCCCTATATCCCTAATCTTTATCGATATCGACCACTTTAAGCAGTACAATGACTTTTATGGACATTTAGCAGGTGACGACTGCCTTAAAGAAGTTGCCCAAGCGCTCAAAAACACCTTGCAACGCCCCACAGATTTACTTGCCCGTTATGGAGGGGAGGAGTTTGTTGCTTTATTACCCAACACACATGGTGAAGGTGCTATGTTGCTTGCAGACCGTTTACGCAAAAAGGTGCTCTCCCTTCAACTTGAACACCAGCAATCTTCAACCTCTGATATACTTACCATCAGTCTCGGTGTAGTTACAACATCACCTATGATTAAACACCATGCACGTGATTTTGTACATGTCGCAGATGAAGCACTCTATGCCGCCAAGAAAGCAGGGCGAAACTGTGTTATATGTAAAAGTATTTAGTATATGAATAAATTTTAACTTGCATGCATTCTCTCTTCGTGTTGAAATGATTAAATGGCAACGAAAAAAGTTAAACAACAAGCAAGAAATGTATTAAAAGAAGTATTCGGATATGATGAATTCCGCCCCCCACAAGAGGAAGTGATATGCTCGGTGCTCGATGGCAAAGATGCCTTCGTATTGATGCCAACAGGTGGAGGTAAATCTTTATGCTACCAAATTCCATCCATCATGCGCGAAGGCACAGGCATTGTCATCTCACCACTGATTTCCTTAATGAAAGATCAGGTCGATGCCCTGAACCGTTGTGGTGTATCCGCAGCCTATTATAACTCCTCCCTCAAAGCTGCTGAAGCCAAAGAGGTGATGGAAAAATTTGAAAATGGCAAGCTGGACTTATTGTATGTCGCACCTGAACGTTTGCTTACCAAAGCATTCTTGGCGCGTCTGGGGAAAGTAAAAGTCGCGCTCTTTGCTGTCGATGAGGCTCACTGTGTATCCCAATGGGGACACGACTTCCGCCCTGAATACGTACGTTTGGGTGAGCTTCGCGAAAGCTTCCCTGATGTACCCATGATTGCACTCACTGCAACAGCAGATATTCATACTAGAGATGATATTGTGAAACGTTTGGGTATGCGTCGCTCTAAACGTTATGTATCTAGCTTTGATCGCCCAAATATCCGTTATTTAATCGCCGAAAAGCGTCAACCCCTCACCCAAGTGCTTCAATTCTTGGATGATTGGAAAGATTGCTCGGGTATTATTTATTGTTTATCACGCAAACGTGTGGAAGAAATGGCAGTAAACTTACAACGCCATGGTATTCGTGCTTCAGCATACCATGCAGGCATGCCAGGTCGCGTGCGTGAAAAAGTCCAAGATGATTTCTTGCGTGACCGAGTCAAAGTCATTGTGGCAACCATTGCCTTTGGTATGGGTGTGGATAAACCCAATGTTCGCTTTGTCATTCACCATGATTTACCCAAGTCCATGGAATCTTACTACCAAGAAACAGGTCGTGCTGGGCGCGATGGTTTGGAGTCTGAAGCCATGCTTTTATACGGCTCTGGTGATGTCAACTTGGTGCGCCGTTTAATTGAAAACGTTGAAAACCCTGACCAAAGACGTGTGGAAGTACACAAACTTAACAGTATGATTTCATTGGCAGAATCACTCACCTGCAGGCGCAAAGTTTTACTGGGTTATTTCAATGAATACTTAGAAAAAGACTGCGGCAACTGTGATGTTTGTTTAGACCCACCAGAAACATACGATGCTAGAGAACTTGCATATATGGTCGCTAAAGCCATTGAAGAACTCAGTGGTGACTATGCCGTAGGTTATATCGTTGATGTGCTTCGTGGCTCTAAGAGCAAACGTATTTTAGATAAAAAACATGATGAACTACCTTGTCACGGTACGGGTAAAGATATTAATGCAGATGAGTGGACATCCATTGTCCGTCAACTTGTGCATCGTGGTTATTACAACCAAGATATTTCACGTCGGGCAGCATTGGTACCCACTGAAATGGCGGCATCATTGTTAGAGAAGGAACAAGCTGTCATTCTTGCCAAATACCAGCCAGGTATTAAACGTAAGCTCAAACGTTTCACTGTTGCTAAAGATAACAACTTGTTCAAAAAACTTGTTGAACTCAGAGCAGAACTTGCTGAAAAAGAAAATGTAGCACCACATACTTTGTTCAGTGATGTGACGCTAACTGAACTAAGCCAGCTGGGTAACATCAATGATAATGATAACCCATTTACGCTAGTTAGCGGCATGGGAACGCATAAAATCGAAACATATGGTGATGCCTTCTTAGAAGTGATTCGTTCACATGTGGGTAAGAAATCATCTAAAAAATCCATGGCTGATAGTAAACCCGTATTACTTGCTAAAGGTCCGTCAGCAACCGATGGCCAAGTCTATACATGGAACCTATACAAAGCTGGAAAGTCATTGGATGAAATTGCAGCTGAACAAGGCGTGAGTCAAAAAACCATATTGAATCACTTTATTGCTTTGGTACGCGCTGCTCACTATGTCGAAGTGAAAGGTATTATTGGCGAAGAGCGTTTCAAACAGGCTATGGATGAGCTTAAAGATGCCGACCCTTATGCTTCACTCTCTGAAATTAAAGGTGATTTAGAAGTAGAGCTTACCAATGAAGAATTTCGCCTTATTCTTGCATGGCGTGAAGGCATTGGCGTTTCATAAAGTAAGCTTTGTGCTCTTCTTATGAGGAGCACAACTCCCTTTTAGTGTAAAAAAGCCTCGATATTTTCTTGTAAAGTATCGGGGTGAAAGGGTTTAGACATCAGCATACTGTGTGCAAAATCCTTGGTTGCTTTAATAGATATAGACTGGTCATAAGCTGTGGCAAAAATAATAGGTACATCAGGATAAAGCTGACGAATTTGGTTTGCCGCAGCCGTGCCCACCAAACGTGGCATCACCATGTCCATAATAATCAAATCCACCTGAGCACCGTGCTCACGCATGATGTCGACAGCATATTGCCCATCTTCTGCCTGTAATATTTGATACCCCAATACATCAAGAAGTTCAGTACAAGTATCTCGTACCAAAGCATCATCATCAACCAACAATATTGTTTGGTTCATTGCACCACTTGGTCGTACAACATGAGCTTTTTCATTTTGTTTATTTTCCAATAGTGGCAACCAAATATGTACAACCGTACCGTCAAGCTTAGATTCAATATCAATCATACCATGGTTATTCTTGATATTACCAATGGCAACAGCTAAACCCAAACCGCTACCCAGTGCTTTTGTCGTAAAAAATGGATCAAAAACCTTATCTATATCTTCTTCTTTGATACCTGAACCATTATCTGCAATGGAAATATGAGCAAACTTGCCCTCTGCAAGTGCAGCATGTTTTTCAACCCAAACAGAATCATTACCAGCATCCCAGCTGTGCAAACCCACGACAATTGTTGATTCTCTTATATCTACTGCTGCATCCACAGCATTTTGTATAATATTTAACAACGCTTCTTGTAAACTTTCCACATCACCCTGAAACGAAAAATCAGCACGCTGAAAATCAATACTAAGTTTAATATTATCAGGCACGGTATGCTCAGCTAAGCGAATAAATTCCTTAATGAATGAGCCCAAGGGGAACTTTCTTTTTTCGACTTCATCTTTACGTGCAAAGGTCATCAACTGCTGAACAATACCAGCAATATCATTAGCAACACCTTGTACTTTACTCAACCTTACCGAGGTTTTGGGCATATCCTTCACTTCGCGATTTGCCAAATACAAATGCCCTAACATACCCGATAATAAGTTGTTAAAATCGTGGGCAATACCGCCAATAAGCGTGGCTAAAGCCTCTTGTTTCTGACTTTGCCTATATTGCATTTCAAACTTAAGCTGCTCACTTATATCTTCTTGCACCACCACAGCATGGGTCACTTTGCCTTGTCGATTCATAATCGGAGCAATGCTCACCGATGCCATAAAAGTAGAGTTATGCTTACGTTTGATTTCAAGTCTGCCCTGCCATGTTTCAGCACTTGATACAACCTGCCTTATAGTACGATTCATGCTACCTTCTAAAGGCATCAAATATGTGTCCCAATACGATTCACCAAGTGCAAGCTCTGCACTTGAACAACCTGTTTGTGTAAGAAATGCCTTGTTCACATATTCAATTTCACCATGAATACGCATAATAACAAAAGCTTCAGCAGCTTTATCTACAGCACGAACAAGTATATTATTTTGTTGCTCCAACTGCTTGCGCTGTTCAATTTCAGACTCATAAGAAAGCAAAACTTTTTTGTACTTCTCTTCTCGCAAAACTGACCGCGTCATGTCCACAACTGTAAATAGAGCAAATATTTCGTTGTTGCTACATAGTGGTGCAACTGTAACTCGCTGCGCTTGCAAACTTCCATCAGGATTCTTAAAATCAAAAAGGTGATGATGCAGCAGCATAGAAAAGAAGGCAGGAGGTCCATTTCGTAAAACTTGGTCTATGCGTATTCTATAGGCTGGACTATCCAAACTCGGGTACAGGTCGGTTAACTTTTGACCAACAAACCTACTTGCTGCCTGCTGCGACCATTGCACCAACCTTTTATTCCAGAAAACAATATTATAATCTTGATCAACAATGCATACACCATCAGGCAAAGTCTGTAATAAATCAAAGCATGCCGTCATGTCCGTCATACAACACCAACTTCTTCTAACACATACCAAAAAGGTGATAAGCTCTTTTGTTCAATTTGAAGTACAAACAAACTAGGCAAGTTCAACCCCGATACACCAAAATGTACATTGCTGGTCATAATCATGCTGTAATCCTGCCCTATGACTGGAAAATCAGTAGCTGATAACTCCACATAATCGGGCAAATCAAAAGATACTTCGCCTTGTTTGCTACCACAAAGCTTACACACCACACCATTGATAAGAATATTAGCAACTTCCGTCATAGTTCCCATACGAAAAATATCCATTTCATAGTTGCTCATCTTGCTTTGGGTTAGTGTGTTGATAAGTACGGCAGTAGAATCTTGTGGGAACAACATAGAAACCGAACCAGACACCAAGCCCGAAAATCGCATACAAATCCATGATAAGTTGACATCATAACTTTTAGCTACTTGTTGCTGTAAGCTAGTCGCATCAAGCACTTGCACAGCATCTATGACCACTTGCATCGGTTGGGCGACCATCTCCTCAAGCACTGATTCTGCTTGTTTCGCTCCATGCACAAATATATCTTGTAACAAAGAGCCTTGCTGCTCTGATAATTGCTGAATTACATCCGTCATAGTATTGCTACAGCAAAAAGTAAGCCAACAATCAGTTTAAGCATATTAGAGTGCTGCAAAAGCATGGGTAATAGGGTAACGTCTATCCCGGCCAAACGCCTTTTCTGTAATTTTTACACCTGGTGGTGCTTGCCTACGTTTGTATTCAGCCAAATGCACCATGCGCACAATACGTTGTACTTCTTTGAGGTCATAACCAAGCTGGGCAATTTCTTTCACGCTCAAACGTTCTTCAATGCTCGCCTTTAAAATCGCATCCAACATCGCATAATCAGGCAATGAGTCTGAATCTTTTTGCTCAGGTCTAAGCTCTGCCGATGGCGGCTTATCTATGGTATTTTGTGGAATCACTTCTTTATCTTTATTCAAATACTTACACAGCGCAAACACTTCCATTTTATACACATCTTTAAGCACAGCAAAACCGCCTGCCATATCACCATACAACGTGGCATAACCCACTGCCATTTCCGATTTATTGCCTGTGGTGAGCAGCATGCGCCCTGTTTTATTGGAAATTGCCATGAGCAACACACCACGAACTCGGGCTTGGATGTTTTCTTCGGTCACATCTGCATCAGTTTTTCCCCAAGCTTGGAATGTATCAGCCAAAGTATGTTCAATCGCAGATACACTTTCAGCAATCGGTAAAGTAATGCTTTCAATACCAAGGTTTTGAACCAAGTCCTGTGCATCCTTGATGGAGTGGTCGCTGGAAAATGACGATGGCAATAACACGCCCAATACATTCTCTTTACCCAACGCATCCACCGCAATTGCAGCCGTCAGTGCTGAATCAATGCCACCTGACAAACCAAGCACCACTTGTGTACTACCATTGCGCAATACATAGTCTTTCGTGCCCAAAACCAAAGCCTGATAGATTTGTGCTGTTGGCTCTTCAATCACAGCCAACATCGCTGGTGTTAGGTCTTGCATGTCGATTTCTGCCGTAGCTTCAACAAACATGGGCAAGCGAAGCATCACCTCCCCCTCCTGATTCACCACATGTGAACCTCCATCAAACACCACTTCATCTTGTCCACCTACTGGGTTTACATACACCACAGGGCAACCAAATTGTTTGGCGCGTTTGGCGGTTAATGCCTCACGTTCAAATTGTTTATTGATGTGAAAAGGCGATGCATTGAGGTTAAGCCAAACATCACAACCCAAGTCTTGTTGCGCAATTGCCAAATCATCATCCCACAAGTCTTCGCATACGCCTACACCAACCTTGCTTCCTTTAATATTAAACACTGCATGCCCTGCACCTGATGTAAAATATCGCTGCTCATCAAAAACACCGTAATTGGGCAGTTTTTGTTTATCATAAATGCCAATCAGTCTGCCGTGTTGTGCCATGAATACACTGTTGTATAACTTATCTTCTTCAGCTCTTGGCGCACCAAACACCACCACAGCTTCACCACTGCTCTGTACAATCGCACCAATGGCTTCATCCACTTCAGCCAAAAAAGATGGGTGAAACAATAAATCTTCAGGTGGGTACCCTGTAATCACAAGCTCTGGGAACACAAGCATATCCGTCTCAGTACCACTAGCATCTTGCATGCCTTGATACACCTTTCTCGTATTGCCTAAAATATCGCCCACACGGGGTATTATCTGCATCAATTTGATTTTCATGGGGCAAGTGTATCGTTGCTAATGCGTGATGGGTAGATTCTGTGTAAGCTTTGCCTATGAATGATGCGCTAGATATTCAAATCGTCCAAAACCTTAACCGTGGATTAAGTTATGCAGAAAGCTGTTTTGAGACTTTTCGGGTCATTGATGGTGCGATTTTTTTATGGGATAAACATTGGCAACGTTTGCAGCATGGGCTTGCAAGTTTTGGGCTTGATTTATCAAACAAACATCAAGAAAACATCAAACAAAGCTGTTTACAAGCTGCAAAAAAAC
>JALUWH010000260.1 GCA_027019685.1 Ghiorsea sp.
GTCCACAAACGCCAGTTGTCCACTGTGTCGGTATTGGGGGATTTAGGATCACGGTTGGAATGAAATATAATGGTATGATTATCAAGCCAAGATGGCCCGCCATCAATGATGCCCATACCCGATGTGAGGGCTGTGATTTTTCCTGTTTGTAAGTTAAACACATGAATAAAGGTTTGTAATACATCACCACGACTGTTGCGGTTAGAAACAAAGGCAATATGTTGACCATCAGGGCTAAGGCTTGGTTCAACATCTGCATAGGTATTTTTGGTCAAGCGTTTGAGACCTGTGCCATCGGTATTTTGCATCCAAAGGTCAAAGTTACCACGGGTTTCGCGCACAAATACCATGCTTTTACCGTCTTGGGATAAGGATGCATCAAAACCATCACCCAACATGGTGAGATTATTACTATTGGGATGCATTACAAATAGTTGTGGTTGAGCAAAAGTGTTCCCCATACCTTCTTTTGTTTTAGGATAACCTGATTTTTTGAGCCATAAACGTTCATGATACATGCGCCAAGCTTGTCCGAGTAGTTCATGGTCAAGCTTTTTGTCGGTAAACTGTTTATTCATACGCAGGGCGCGTGATGTTTCTAAGCTGCTATCAAACACCCAAGTATTGCCATCTGTGGACACTTCAAGGTGGTTGGGCATGAGTAGTGATTGAAACATGCTAGGTTGCATAGCGACTTGTGTATGTTCAGTTGCAAACCAAGGAGTAAGCGTACCCAATCGGTTGCTAACAAAAGCAATGTTACCATTGGCAATGGCTGCACCATAACGTACAATTTCATTGCTAAACGCAGCATCTACATGTTTGGTTGCGCCATTAAGTTGATGGCGATTCAATTGCATAATCTGGTGGGTCTTATGTACACGCTGTGAATACACCAAATAATCACCGGCAACATCGGGATAAGTAATGTCAATCATAGGATTATTAAAAAGAAGTTGCGGTTGCTCTTGGGCATAAGCTGAACTAGCGGTCATTAGAGCAAAAGAGATGGCGAGTATTTTTTTCATTTCAAGGTTATGTCTCCGTGAATGGTATTTTATGGGAGTGCGATGGATACGTATTGTTGCAACTAATGATGTGATGCATGTTACCAATATGCTTTTTTATAATAGGCGGATGCCATCTGCTTCAAGCTTGATTTTTTTCTGTTTATAAAGTGCGCCAAGTGCCTTTTTAAACATACCTTTGCTGATACCAAAGGTCTTTTGGATGTCTTTGGGGTCGCTTTTGTCATGCAAAGCAAGAGAGCCTCCATTGGCTTTGAGCTTGTATAAAATAAGGTCGGTGATTTCGTTTGTTTTTTCACTGGGTTTAAGGTGCAAACAAACATCGATTTTTCTGTCATCACGAATATTCTGGATAAAACCTTGCAGCCTTTCACCATGTTTGATGCTGCGAATGGCTTCATGTTGATGCAATAAACCGACATGGGTATTATTGATAATCATTTGATAGCCTAAGTCTGTTTTATTGGCACTCATTAGTGATACTTCTTGTCCAACTTTGAATTCATTTAAAGATTCGTCATCCAAGAAATCACGGATTTTCATCGAAGCAATAGGGCGACCTGTTGTACCATCTTGTAGGATATACACCACATACGATTTGCCAACTTCTGGGCGGTGGGTTTGCTCATCATAGGGAAGTAATAAGTCTTTCATCAGCCCCCAATTCATGAATGCGCCTGTATTGTTGACATCCACAACCTCTAAAAAGGCAAACTCGCCAACTTGGGCATAAGGTGTTTCTGTGGTGGCAATCACACGATCTTCTGAATCAAAATATATAAATACTTCAATATCATCATCAACTTGCACATTTTTGGGTACATAACGTATGGGCAAGAGTATTTCACCAAACTCTTTTCCGCCATCTAGGTAGATACCAAAATCAACTTCTTTAATGATGCGTAATGTGTTTGTTTTTCCGATAGAAACCATAAAGCCACTCCAAATGATGAAACTTGTGCTGGATGGTGTGTATATGCATCACCAATGTAAAGAAGGCAATCGACATGTAAGATGATTCTTGCATAATCGCCGCCATGAGAAAAATAATCATACTCGCTTTTTTAGCTTTGTTGCAAACAGGTTGTGCCACGGCTGAAAATGATTTTGACCCCTTAGAGCCGATGAATAGAAAGGTTGATGCCTTTAATACAGTGGTGGATGAGGCGACCATGCGCCCACTAGCCAAAGGTTATACTGCTGTTGTGCCTAAGGGTGGTCGTGATGTAGTCACCAACGTTTTCAATAATTTACAAGAACCTAACACTATTATTAATGATGTATTGCAAGGTAAATTGGTGCAGGGTTTAGCTGATAGTACACGCTTTGTACTTAACTCTACTATAGGTGTACTTGGTTTATTTGATGTGGCATCAAAGCTTGGCTTAGAAAAACATCAAGAAGATTTTGGGCAAACACTTGCAGTGTGGGGCGTGGGGCAAGGCGCATATATTGTGTACCCCTTGTTAGGACCTAACTCAGTGCGTAATACACCAGGTACTGTGATGGGTTACTACCTTGATGGTGCAACCTATTTTTATATGGTGATGAACCCTCCCATTGCTATTGCAGCAACAGCTTTGAAATATATTAATGATAGAGCGAATATCGAAGATTTTGTAAAAATGCGTGATGAAATGGCATTGGATGCCTATGTGTTTGTGCGCGAAGGCTGGCGACAAAGCCGTGAATATCGTATTTATGATGGGCATCCGCCTGCACCACAGTCTAGTGAAGATGACGATTTTGAGGATGAATTTGCGGATGAGTTCGATTGATTGAATCACCTGCGTTAGCGTTACTCCTAAAAGCTGCAATAAGTACTACGCCCAAACGTGTGGCTTTTATCAATGCGACTGCACATCCTTTATTATTGAAACTTTCACAGCAAACTGATGCATGTGTGCTAAGCCAAACATTTAAGCCATATATATTGGAGCTTCATGCTTTGGGTTTGTCCGTATCAGACATGCAAGACCAGTTTGACCTTGTATTATTGATACCAAGCAAAGATAAAAAACAATCCTTAGGCTGGATGGCACAAGCCTTTGAACACTTGAGCGAGCATGGCAAACTCATGGTTGCCTGTGAAAATCAATATGGTGCCAAATCGTATGAATCAGCACTCAAAAAATTAGCAGGGCAGGTGGCTGCAAGCTCTAAGAGTAAATGCCGATTGTTTTCAGCTAAAGAAACAGATTCATTCAATGCTTCATTGCAACAACAGTGGTTGGATGCGGCGAAACCAAGCATCATTGAAAGCCATGGTTTATGGGCGCAAGCAGGTTTGTTCAGTTGGAAAACTGCGGATATAGGTTCACAGCTTTTACTCAAACATCTGCCTGTTTTTCAAGGCAAAGGTATGGACTTATGTTGTGGTTATGGTTTGTTGGCGACCCATGTTTTAAAAACTTCGCCAAGTATTACAAATATGCATTTGGTTGAAGCGGATAGCTTGGCATTGGACTGTGCCCAAAAGAATGTGGCTAAGGTGATGACAGGTGATGCAGTTATAAACTTTCATCATTTGGATGCTGCCCAGGAAAATTTACCCAAACATCTTCATTTTGTGGTGTGTAATCCACCATTTCATACAGGGCAAAGCCGAGATGTAGAGCTTGGGCAAACGATAGTGAATAAAGCATGTGGCGCATTGACGCATGGTGGTGAGTTATACCTTGTCGCCAATCGACAATTACCTTATGAACACATATTAAAAACGCACTTGCGTGAAGTGGAGTGTTTAGCTGTAGGGGATGGTTTCAAAGTGATTCGAGGCAAAAAATAAATGACAAAAAAACTTGAACCGAAATTAGAACGCTTGGAAAAAATTATGTCGCGCTTGGGTTATGGGGCAAGGCGGGATGTGCCGCATTGGATTCGTGAAGGTTGGTTGACGGTGAATGGCGAGAAACCCAAGTCTGCTTCGGTGAAAGTGTATGCTGGTGATGTGGAATTGGATGGTGAGCCGCTTGACCACCCTTTTGGTTTAACTGTGATTTATCATAAACCTTTAGGAACTGTATGTTCGCGTAAGGAAGAAGGACGTATTATTTTTGAAGATTTCCCTGAGCGTTGGTTGGATAGAAAACCACCATTATCTAGCGTGGGGCGTTTGGATAAAGAGACTTCGGGTTTATTGATTGTCACCGATGATGGACAACTCAACCATCATTTAACCAGCCCCAAACATCATATTTCCAAAACCTACGCTGTGACTTTGGAGAGCCCACTTAAGGGTGATGAAGTTGAAACCTTTGCTTCGGGTCAACTGATGTTAGAAGCTGATGATAAACCATGCTTGCCAGCAGAATTGACGATTACAGGCGAAAAAACAGCACAAGTGGTATTACATGAAGGGCGTTATCATCAAGTACGCCGTATGTTTGCTGCCATAGGTAACCATGTAACAGCTTTAAAGCGTACGCATACAGGAAACTTATCGCTGGCATCACTCAATCTACAAGAAGGTGAGTACCAAACCATTGAGGTTGAAACTTTAAAGCAGCTTATTGGGTCATAGGACAACCTTTTAAACACATCTTCATTTTCAATATTTTTTTCTATTCAAGGTGGTTAAAAAAGATGGTTAAGTTATCTTGCGCCACATGAATGAAGTGACCTCTCATCAGCTTAACTCAGAACAATACCGAGCCGTACATTATCGCGGTGGTCCGCTGCTTGTGTTGGCAGGTGCTGGCTCTGGAAAAACACGGGTGATTACCGAGCGCATTGGTGCTTTGGTTGAGCGTGATGTGCCATTGGATGCGATTACAGCGGTGACATTCACCAACAAAGCAGCCAAAGAAATGCGTGAGCGTTTGGAGTTGCGACTGGGTGAAGATAAGGTGAAACGTTTACGGATTTGCACCTTCCATGCGCTTGGTTTGATGATGGTCAGAGAACATGCTGCATTGGTCGGGAGAAGGCAACGGCTTTCTATTTTTGCAGTGAATGAGCAGAAGTCCGCCATGCGCTCGGTGTTGGCAGACTTGAAGCTGCCTACCGATGCTGATCAAGTCGATAGAATTTTAACAAAAATATCGCAGATGAAAAATGGTATGCTGGAATCCAAAGATAATGTCTTATCCATGATTGCCGATAAATACGACACATTATTACAAAAAATGAATGCGGTGGATTTTGATGATTTGATTGTATTGCCCTTGCGAATCCTTAATGGTGATGCAGAGGCTAGAGCATTGTGGCAAAGCCGATGCCGTCATTTTTTGGTGGATGAATATCAAGATTCCAGTCGTATGCAGTATGATTTTGTACGTTTGTTGGCACCAGGCAATGCTAACCTCACGGTAGTGGGTGATGATGACCAATCCATTTATGGTTGGCGTGGTGCTGAGGTGAAAAACTTGTTTCAGTTGGAGCGCGACTATCCATCGTTAGAGGTTGTTAAACTTGAAGAAAACTACCGTTCCACAGGTGCTATTCTTCAAGGTTCCAATAGTTTGATTGCCAACAACTCTGAGCGTTTGGGTAAAAAACTTCGCTCCAATCTTGGCATTGGTAAACCGATTCGCATATGGGTTGCTGAAACATCTGAAGATGAAGCTGAACGTGTGGTGGCTGAAATCAGGTCGCAGCGGGCAGCAACACAAATAAAATGGGATGATTGTTGTATTTTGTATCGCTCATCGTTTAAGTCGCGTGCTTTTGAGATGGCGTTAAGAGAAGCTGATATTCCTTATCATGTCAGTGGCGGTTTGTCCTTTTTTGATAGGGCAGAAGTGCAAGATTTTTTAGCTTATTTAAAACTGATTGGTAACTTTTCTGATGATTTGGCATTGATGCGAGCCATTTCAAGACCAAGGCGGGGCATTGGTAGCAAAGCTTTGGAACTATTGGGTCAATTTGCCCACGAAAAACAATGTTCATTGCTTGAGGCTGCTTTGGAAGATGGTTTTCAACATCCTAAAGCGAATGTACTCAAGGCTTTTGGGCAGATGTTGGTGGATATTGAACATGTATTCTTGCATGGCGAACCAGATGATGCTTTTGATATGTTGTTGGAGCGTTCGGGGCTTGAAGATGCCATCCGTGGTGAAGCTGAAGATGAGGATGAAGCGGAGCGGCGCATGGGTAATATCATGAGTTTGCGCCGTTGGTGGTTGCGGCACAGTGAAAATGGGGGTGATTTATCATCCTTTTTGCAACATGTTTTCTTAGCTGCCGATGATAAAGATGAAGACCCGCAAGGGCAGGTACGTTTGATGACTGTGCATGCAGCTAAAGGTTTGGAGTTTTCGCATGTGTTTGTGGTGGGAATGGAAGATGGTGGTTTTCCGCATAAAAATGCAGTGGCTGAAAATCGACTGGAAGAAGAACGCCGCTTAATGTATGTGGCTATGACCAGAGCACGCTTTAGGTTGACGTTAAGTTATGCTAAATCGCAGCGTAAATTTGGACAAGTTGAAAAAATGGGGCCTTCACCATTTTTAAAAGAAATTGATGAAGATGTATTGCATTGGGTGGACAAAACACCCGATACAGCAGAAGGTAAAGTGGCTGCCAAAGAAGAGGTGGATGCACATATGGCGGCAATTCGAGAGATGCTTGGGCTGGATTAATTTATTGTTATCTCCTATACTTTATTATTGGGTAGTCTATAGATTACAAAAGTAAAAGGGGGGGGAGCGTGAAGGTATATGAGTTTTGATTTAACTATTAAACAAGAGCAGCAAGATATTTGGGATGAAAATAGTCGCAAAAGAGCTGATGTATTTTTATATGTTTATATCCCTATTATTCTAACCTTTGGCGTGTTTAATGTGCTCTCTAATAATTGGGTGGTTGGTACACTTGAGTTATTAGAGGTGATAACAGCTTCCACGCTTTTGTTGGTGAAGAAAAAAATTAGCGCGAATATGCTTTCCCAGCTATGTGTAGCCCATATCTCAATACTGACCATAGCCTTTGTTTTTTTTCCTGCAGTAAGCAATACCGCTTATTTGTGGGCTTTTGGCTTGCCATTTTTCATCAGTTATTTACTTAGCTTTAAAGCTACACTGTATTGGAACCTCACCTTTTTAATCATTACACTGATTATTGGTGTTGTGCTCTTTGTACAAGGGCAAGTATTGTACTGGCCTTGGTCATTGGCACCCTATTTAATTTTACAATTTATTGTGATGGCTATTTTTGCAGTTTATTTTTCAAAGTATGTCGAGCGTTATATTTTAAGTTTGAAGCAAGCTCAGTTACGTAGTCGGCAAGATGCGAAATCTTTGGAAGAAAGCGAAACACGATATAAAACATTACTGCAATCATCAATGAATGCTGTGGGCGTGCATCAACAAGGAAGGTGGGTTTATGCAAATCCAGCTTGTGTGAAACT
>JALUWH010000261.1 GCA_027019685.1 Ghiorsea sp.
CAGTTGGATGCAGATGTTGATACATTATTGCAGCAATCCATAACATATTGGCAACAAACACAAGGAGCTTTTGACCCTACCTTAGGTGATTTGAATAGGCGTTGGGGATTTTCTGGTGATGTAGCACCAACACAAGTATTATCGAAAGCAGAAGTGAAAAAAGGTTTGGCACGTTCTGGTGTGGACCATATACGGCGCATTGCACCTCGAACATGGGTAAAAGATAAGACAGGGATTCAACTTGATTTTGGTGCGATTGCGAAAGGTTTGGCAATTGATAAAGGTATCGCTAAATTGCAATATCTAGGTGTTGAGCATGCCATTATTAATGCTGGCGGTGATATGCGTATTTTAGGTGACCATAGCGGTCATGCTTGGCGAATTGCCATTCGTCATCCTAGGCAAGATACAGCATTGGGTTGGTTGGATATATCAGCAGATACTAGCATTGTAACTTCAGGTGATTATGAGCGCTTTTTTATAAGCCAAGGTAAGCGATACCATCATATTATCAATCCTAAAACGGGTTTTCCTGCCGTGCAATCGGTGAGTGTGACAGTTCAAGCACCCACGGCAATGCAAGCGGATGCATTGAGTACAGCCTTGTTTATTTTGGGGTTCGAGAAAGGGATGGGGCTTGTAGAAAGCATGCCTAATGTTGAGGCTATATGGGTGGATCCAAACATGCTGATTCACATGAGTTCGGGTATAAAGTCTCAATTTCATCTCATGCAAAAGAATAGAAAGTAAGTAAAAAACTTGCAGCTTTTTAAATATTCAACGATAATCACACAATGATGGATTCAAAAATGGCAAATCATGAGGATTTTCAAGGGAATGCGTTTCCTGATTTACGTGTTTTATATCCTGATGAATTGCAGCTTTTGTTTAGTTCTGCTGAGCTGATAAGCTTTAAAGCAGACGAAGCTGTGATTGAAGAAGGGCAGAAGGGTGAGTCTTTATATCTTGTAAAATCAGGTCAACTGCTGGTGAACAAGCGCCATGAAGATAATGTGTATGAAGTTGGTTCAATTACACCAGGCGATGTATTTGGCGAAGCATCGGTGTTGTATCAAGGTACAGCTGGTGCAGAAGTTAGAGCCATTGATGATTGTGAGTTGTATGTTGTTCCAGCAGAAACTGTACATATGTTGTTTGATAGTAATGAACGCTTCCTCAGGGCGACTACGCAGCTTGCAGAACGACGCGCTGCAGCCAGTGCTTTAGCGGTCAATCCTGTTTTTTCTACCTTACCCATGGCTGTTCGCGAAGTTGCATTATATAATGCAAAATATGTCACTGTAAAAGAAGGTGAAGTCATTATTCATGAAGGTGATGAAGCTTCTTTTATGTTTTTGATTTTAGCTGGTAGGGTTGAAATCAGTCTTCAACATCCCAGTGAGCTTGATGGTAAGATTGTCGTGACTGAGCGAGGTTCAGGCGATGAGCTGGGTGAAATTTCTGTGATTACGGGATATCCACATGGTGCAACTGTAAAGGCTTTAGAATCTGTACGTGTATTGGCGTTGCGTAATGCTTGCATTTCGGCTTGGAGCGGACGTTATTCTGACTTTGGTTATGCGCTTTACGGACAAGTTTACCATAAGTTAAAAGAAAATAGAGCTATACTTAGAGCTGTTTTAGGTGATAAAGAAGCACGGGGTATGACAATCAATACCATCCCATCTTTAGAAGAGTATAAGCTCAAACATCACCTTTAAGGAAGCCCTGAATCACAATCGACTTTACTCTGGTTTATTCGGAACTTCTTCAGCTTGAAGGTCTGTCAACGTATCACGGTATTTGGCAGCATCCTCAAACCTCAAATCAGCAGCGGCTTCGGTCATTAAACGCTCAAGTTCATTGATACGCACACTTTTCTCGTAAGGAGTTAATGGGGTAGGCTCTGCGATCTCTGGGATATGGGCATAATCCAAATTGTAAACCGAGCCAAGAATATCTTGGATTTCTTTTTTAATGGTTAATGGTGTGATGCCGTGTTCCTCATTGTAAGCCAACTGTTTTTCACGACGACGACTTGTTTCATCCATAGCTTGCTGCATGGATTTTGTGATTTTGTCGGCATATAAAATAACCTTGCCTTCTGCGTTCCGTGCAGCACGACCAATGGTTTGAATCAGCGAACGCACGGAGCGCAGAAACCCTTCTTTATCAGCATCAAAAATGCAAACCAAACTTACTTCGGGTAAATCCAAACCTTCGCGAAGCAAGTTGATGCCGACCAAGATATCAAACTCACCCAAGCGTAGGTCGCGCAAGATTTCCATGCGTTCAATGGTTTTAATGTCAGAGTGTAAGTAGCGCACTCTTAAGCCTACATCCGTTAAATACTCGGTTAAATCTTCTGCCATACGTTTGGTTAAACAAGTGGCTAAAACACGATCACCTTTGGCTATTACTTCGTTGGCTGCGCCAATAAAGTCATCGACCTGTGTACTTGCTGGGCGGACTTCAATTTCAGGGTCAATAAGCCCTGTTGGGCGGATGATTTGTTCAATAAATACACCACCTGTTTTTTCCATTTCATAATTACCTGGTGTGGCTGAAACATGGATGATTTGTGGTGCAATGGCTTCAAACTCGTGGAATTGTAAGGGTCTATTGTCCAACGCTGAGGGTAGCCTAAAACCAAAGTCGACCAAGGTTTGTTTGCGCGCTCTATCTCCCTTAAACATACCGCCAATTTGCGGTACGGTGACATGGGATTCATCCAACATGACGACGGCATTATTGGGTAAATAATCCAATAAAGTTGGTGGTGCCTCTCCTGCTTTGCGCCCTGAGAGGTGACGAGAATAGTTTTCCATGCCTGAGCAGTGCCCAATCTCTTGAATCATTTCTAGGTCAAAGATGGTTCGTTGCTCCAGTCGTTGTGCTTCTACTAATTTGTTTTGGTCATAAAGTTCTGGCAAACGTTCGGATAACTCTACTTTTATGTTTTCCATGGCATGAAGCAGGGTAGAACGTGGTGTGGCAAAGTGTGTTTTTGGAAAAACTGTATATTTGTGTAATGATTCAATACGCTGCCCTGTGAGCGGGTTAAACCTTGAGATTGCATCAATATCATCACCAAAGAATTCCACACGAATCGCCCAGTCTTCAGCATCAGCAGGATAAACTTCGAGCACGTCTCCGCGTAAACGAAAAGTTCCCCTATGGAAATCCATATCATTTCGGGTGTATTGCAACTCTACCAGTTTGTTGACAGCAGCACGTTGCTCTTGCTCGCGGCCGACTTCAAAATATTGCAGCATGTTTGCATAAGCTTCAGGGCTACCTAAACCATAAATACAGGATACTGAAGCAATAATAATTACATCTTCACGCTCCAATAAAGCACGGGTGGCAGCATGGCGCATTCTATCAATATGTTCATTGATGGCAGAGTCTTTTTCGATAAAGGTATCCGATGCAGGCACATATGCCTCAGGCTGGTAATAGTCATAGTAGGACACAAAATATTCTACGGCATTTTCGGGGAAAAACTGTTTGAACTCGCCATAGAGTTGAGCAGCAAGTGTCTTGTTGGGTGCAAGAATAAGTGTTGGTTTTTGTGAGCGTTCAATCACACATGCCATGGTATAGGTTTTACCTGAACCAGTGACCCCAAGTAAGACTTGGTGAGGTTCATCACTTTCAAGTCCACGTACAAGCGTATCAATCGCGGCGGGTTGATCGCCTTGGGGTGTAAAGTTACCTGCGAGTTTGAATTTCATGGGCAAAGCTTAGACCAATAGGAAATGTTTGCATCCCAGCAGATGGCGCATAGGTTTCCTTTTTTGGAAAAAACGGGTGTTTAAAGGAGTAAACATGTTGAAGCATAATGTGATTGGTGCTTGTTGTGGGTTGATGTTATTGGTTGCACAAGTTGGTTATGCTAATGAAACAGCAGAGCCAGAGTTTTCGGGAAGTGTTAATTTTGGTAGTAACCTTAGCTCGGGTAATACCAATACGGATAACTTTGATGGTAGCTTGGACTTATCTTATTTGTATCAAGATTGGGCTTCTACATTTACTTTTAAAGTCTCACAAACAAAAGAAAATGGGGTGCTTACCTCTGACTATTATGAGGCTTATTTGCGTGGTAGTTATGATATGATTTACCATATATACACTGTGATTCAGTTGGGTCATCGACAAGATGAGTTTAGTGGCATCTATAGTGAGAATTCGTATGTTTTAGCATTGGGTTACCATGCTTTTACAGATATGCCTGATTTTTCGGTGGATATAGAGCTTGGTTATGGGCAACGTATTACAGATAAAGTAAATAGCTTTAAGATTGATCATGATAATGGTGCACATGCAGCCTTGATGGGCGAATATGTTTTTGATGGTGATAATAAAGTGAATGTGAAAGTTTCAGGTGAATTTGGCAACGATGATGATTTCTTGTTGCGTGAAATCACTTGGGTTCATCAACTCTTTCACGGTCTTACTGTTGATTTCAGCCATGAAGAACGAACCATTACAAAACCGCCAGTGGGCAAGGTGCCTACAGATACCAAAACATCGGTATTGTTAGGCTATAGTTTTTAAATCCAAGTAAGATGAACAATAGGCTTTAGGAAATGCGGGGTGCATAAGCGTTTGTACAGAGTTCATCGCATTTGTTTAGCGATGTATTTTGAAGCTTGGAACAATTCAATCTTCGGGTATAGTGCAGCCTATGACTGAATTTGCTGTAATATTATTGTCCGCAGTATTGGTAAACAATTATGTGCTGACCAAATTTCTAGGTATTTGCCCATTTTTGGGCGTTTCGGGAAAACTTGAAACAGCGATTGGTATGTCTTTTGCCGTGATGTTTGTCATGACTTTGGCTTCTACCATGTCGTGGTTGATTCAGCAGTGGATTTTAATTCCCTTAGATATTTTATATCTACAAACTGTATTTTTCATTCTTATTATTGCTGCTCTGGTGCAGTTCGTTGAAATGGTGATGCATAAAACAAGCCCTGTATTGCATCAAGGTTTGGGTATCTTTTTACCTTTAATTACCACGAATTGTGCAGTGTTGGGTGTTGCTATTCTAAATGTTCAACAAGATTATTCATTCTTTGCTTCTGTGTTGTATGGTTTTGGTGCAGCAGTTGGTTTTGCATTGGTTTTGGTTCTTTTTTCAGGTTTACGTGAGCGTATTGAAGCTGCACCTATCCCTGAAGTGTTTAAAGGTTCACCGATTACTTTGATTACTGCGGGCATGATGGCCTTAGCCTTTATGGGTTTTTCAGGTTTGGTTAAAGTTTAAATTATGCATGTTTTTTATGCGGTTCTACTTTTTTCAGGGGTTGCCTTGTTGATTGGTATTATCTTGGCTTTGGCATCACGCTATTTTCATGTAGATGGTGACCCTTTGGCGGATAATATCGATGCTTTGTTGCCGCAGACGCAGTGTGGTCAATGTGGTTTCCCTGGTTGTCGTCCTTATGCCAATGCAGTTGCTTCAGAAGAAGCCGAAGTGAATCAATGTGTACCAGGTGGTGAGCGCACCATGCAAGAAATCGCTGATATTATGGGCGTGGAACCCAAAGAAATCGAAAAAGAAGAAACTGCGCCTATGGTGGCGTATATTCGAGAAGATGAGTGTATTGGTTGCACGCTTTGTATTAAAGCTTGTCCTGTAGACTGCATTATCGGCGCGCCAAAACAATACCATACAATTATTACAGACCAGTGTACGGGTTGTACATTATGCTTGGAGCCATGTCCTGTGGACTGCATTGATATGGTAGAAGTGCTAGAGCCTTTAGAACATTGGTCTTGGCCTGTACCAGGTACATTGCGTGCGCAAGTCGCAGAGCAACGTAGAGCAGTTCACCAAGAGGCCAACCATGAGGAAGAACATGTCTAAGTTGCTTGATATGCTTAAAGGGCTAGGTGAACAATTGCACCTTAAACCACAACACAGCTTTACAGGCGGTGTTCATCCTCAAGAACAGAAAAAGACAGCGGGGTTGCCAAGCATGACTTGCCCACTACCCAAACAAATTATTTTGCCCATGAAACAACATATTGGTGATGCTTGTGAACCCTTGGTTAAGGTAGGAGACTATGTGTTGCGCGGGCAGCAAATTGCCAAGTCACAAGGTTATTTATCTGTGCCTGTACATGCATCAACTTCGGGCACGGTAACAAACATTGAAGAGCATGTGATTGCCCATCCATCAGGTTTGGGTTTGCCGTGTATTTTTATTGAACCAGATGGCAAAGATGAGGTCGATGAGTCTTTGTATCCATTGCCCAATTATCGCAGTGTTGACCCTGTTGAACTGCGTGAGCGTATTAGAAATGCAGGTCTAGCTGGTTTGGGTGGCGCTGCTTTTCCAACATTTATTAAGCTGGTGCTGGATCAACAAAATAAGATTGATACGGTTGTACTGAATGGGATTGAGTGTGAACCTTGGTTAACCAATGACCACCAATTGATGTTGGAAAAAGCGCATGAGATTGTCACAGGTTTGGATATCTTGATGTATATGGTAAATTCAAATCAGGGAATTATTGCCATTGAAGACAACAAAATGGATGCGGTAGATGTGATGCAGCAAACCTTGGTTGACATGGGGCTTGATACAAGTGTGCGTATTGAAGTATTACCCACCAAATACCCACAAGGTGGTGAAAAACAGCTGATTCAAGTGTTGACGGGCAAAGAAGTGCCTGCAGGTCGTCTGCCTATTCAGATAGGCGTGCTTTCGCAAAATGTAGGCACAAGCAAAGCCATTTATGATGCCGTTTGTTTGGGTGAAGCTTTAACTGAGCGTATGATGACAGTAAGCGGGGATGCCTTGCCTAACCCAAGCAATATGCGTGTGCGTTTAGGTACACCTGTGGAATGGTTACTTGAGCAATGTGGCTTAGATGATACTGATGGTATTAAAGTCATTCACGGTGGTCCGATGATGGGTGATATTTTAACGGATATGCGTATTCCAGTGGTAAAGGCAAGTAATGGTATTCTTGCCATGCGTATATCATCATTGATGCAAGCACATAACCAAGAAGACCCATGTATTCGTTGTGGTGACTGTGGTGATGTATGCCCTGCAGGTTTGATGCCTAATTTATTAGCCTCACATTGCAAAGAAGAACAATTTGAACGCGCCGAAAATTACAATCTTTTTGATTGTATTGAGTGTGGTGCATGCAGCTATGTTTGCCCATCACATATTCCTTTGGTGCATTATTTCCGCTTTGGCAAAGGGAAAGTGGCACAAATTCGTCGTGAAAAAGCATTTGCTGAAGAGTCGCGCAAACGCTCTGAAACGCGTGACGCACGTATTGCGAAAGAGC
>JALUWH010000262.1 GCA_027019685.1 Ghiorsea sp.
GCAAGACAGACCAGTGACTTTTCGTTTGTTGGATGTTGCTATTGATAAAATCAAAGTGATGGATGGTATGAATTCTGTTTTTGAAGGAGAGAATCCTGCTCTGGGCTTGCGTGGCGTGCGTATGTTGTTGCAAAATAAGATAATTTTAAAAGACCAGCTTCGCGCAATCATACGTGCAGTTGGAGATGCTGAAGTATTTGTTTTGGTGCCAATGGTTACCGTGGCATCAGAAATGGTGGATGTAAGGCAAGTGTTAAACGAAGTATGCCAAGATATTGGGTTTACGGGTAAAGTTTGTTTGGGCTGCATGATTGAAGTTCCTGCAGCAGCTTTGGTTGCTGATACCTTAGCTCAGGTTTCAGACTTTTTCTCTATTGGTAGTAATGATTTGGTGCAGTATAGCCTCGCTGTTGACCGTACAGATGAACATGTGAGTTATTTGTATGATGCAGGGCATCCAGCGGTGATGCAGTTGTTGCAAATGACGGTGGATGCAGCGCAAAAGCATAACATTCCCGTCTCAGTATGTGGTGAGCTTGCCGCAAACCCAGCTTGGCTTCATACCTTTTTAACCATGGGTATTACAAGCTTGTCGATGAGTGCGCGTCATGTTTTGCAAATGCGTGAACAATTACATCATTTACGCGCCTTTTCGTAAGTTCTTCTGTAAACTTGCGACCAATGTCATAAAAAAGAGGTTTTCATGTCAGAAATTTCATTGTTTGGTGCTTTGATTGCAGGGTTATTATCATTCTTGTCGCCTTGTGTTTTGCCTTTAGTGCCTGCATATTTATCTTTTATTAGTGGTGTTTCCGTTGATGCTTTACGTGGTGATGAGGCAGTTGACCACCAGCAGGTTAGGCGTACAGCAATGATACAGTCCATGTGGTTTGTGTTGGGCTTTAGTTTGGTATTTATTGCTCTGGGTGCTTCAGCATTTTGGTTGGGGCAATGGTTGTTGATGCACATGGCAACCTTAGCTAAGGCTGCAGGGCTGATTATTATTATCTTTGGCTTGCACTATACAGGTTTGATTCGTATTCCTTTCTTGATGATGGAAGCCCGTTTAAAAACAGATAATGTTAAAGGTACAAGTGGTTTTGGGGCTTTGATTCTTGGCTCTGCCTTTGCCTTTGGTTGGACACCATGTATTGGTCCGATTTTGGGTGCTATTTTGGCTATGGCTGGAGCGCAGGGGCAAGTTGGCGAAGGCATGATGTTGTTGGTGATGTATTCTGTTGGTTTGGGTATTCCCTTTTTACTGGCTGCATTTGCGACCAATGCGTTTTTGAACTGGTCACAACGGTTTAAACGTCATTTACATGCTGTAGAAGTTGTATCCGGCATCTTACTTATCGTGGTGGGTGCTATGATTTTCTTGGGTAGCTTCTCTACTGTGGCAGCGATATTATTAGATTATTTCCCATGGTTGGCTGACATTGAAGCGCTTGCTAGTTAGTTGAAAAGTTGCGGTGAGGCTGATTATCTGCCACAATTTTGCTAATTCTTAGTAATTTTATAAGTAGTTACGCAGGGGTCTTCACATGAAACTTGAACTTCGCATCCTTATGTTGGCTTTATTATTATCGCCTAGTTTGCTGTTTGCCGATGCTTTTTTAATGCCTGGTACGGTAGCTAAAAGTGAGTTGGTTAAACCTTTCCCACAACCATATATTGTTAAAAAAGGCGATACTTTATGGGATATTGCTGAAGAGTATTTTGCAGATCCTTTAAAGTGGATAAAAATTTGGGAACAAAATTTGTACGTGTCTAACCCAGATTTAATTTACCCTGGTAACGAAGTTTGGTTGCGAATCAAGGAAACAAAAAAGAAGGCTGAACCTAAATCTGAAGTGGTCAAACTAGAGCCACGTATTATTTATAAACCTGCCCAGCGTATTGAAAAGGCAATTGATACAAAGATTTTTCTTACAGCTTTGGCAAGGCAGGACTTTATTCATCCTGATGCGGTTGAGGGTGTAGGGCATATTCTTGATTCTGAAGATGAGCGCTTAAATTACGGTGCGTTTGACCGTGTATACTTGACGTTGGATGTCAAAGCGAATCCGGGTGATATTTTTGATATTTATAGAACAGGTGACCCCGTATATAATGAAACCGAAGATGGTCAAAAGATGGCAGGTTACCTTGTTAAACATTTGGGCAAGGTTGAAGTAACATCGGTAGAAAGTGGTGTCTACCGTGGAACAATTTTGGAAGCTTTTGAAGAAATTGGTCGTGCGGATCGTTTAAAAAGAACAAAAGCAATTGATTACAATATTGAGCCTACTTATCCCCAAGGTCCTTTGTTGGGTCACGTGATGTACATCCGAGATGATGCTGCAGAAGCAGGGCAAGGTCAGGTTTTAGGTATAGACTTGGGCTTGAAAAATGGGCTTGAGGCGGGTGCGATTCTGGGGCTATACCGCCAAGGTAGATTGGTACGTGATAAAACGTATCAAGAAGAAACATACCAAGCCTTACCTGAAGAAAAAATTGGTGAAGTGATTGTTTTGGTGCCACAAGAACATGCATCTATTGTGTTGGTCATGCGCTCTTCTTCACCCATTAATACGGGTGATATGGTTCAGGCACTGCACCAATAAACTATATTCTTTTCTCTATATGATAAGTCAGTCGGCGATTGATTATCTCCGATTAAGTTTGGTTTCAGGTGTTGGTGCATATACGGCACAGCAACTTATTGAATCTTTTGGTTCAGTGGATTTAATTTGGAAGCAATCCAAACAGGCATGGTTGAACATTGAAGGTGTAGGGCCAAAATTGGCATCGGCATTATCGATGGCGACCTCACCTCAAGCCACTCGAGACATTGAAAGCCTTGTGCAAACATGTAAGCAAGAGAATATTCATATCATTTGCCAAGATGATGATGTGTGGCCACAAGGGCTTCATAGTTGCGCAGATGCCCCTATGATTTTATATGTTCGTGGTGAATTGGCAAGTTTACAATCACCAAAAATCTTAGCCATGGTTGGGGCACGAAAAGCAAGTGCAGAAGGCAAGCTGATTGCTAGGCGTTGGTCGGCATATTGTTCTGGGCAAGAGGTGGTGGTGATTAGCGGCATGGCATCTGGCATTGATTCAGCGGCGCATGGCGGCTCTTTGGATGCTGATTCTACTGGTATTGCAGTGTTGGGTTATGGTTTGTTGGCAGGCAGCGCGCAGCAAATACGACAAATGGATGCTTTGGCTGAAAAAGGTTGTGTGTTGAGTGAATATGCACCACATACGGTAGCTAAAGCAGGTTATTTTCCACAACGCAACCGCTTGATTGCGGGCATTTCTCAAGCTCTGATTGTGATTGAAGGTGGTTTGAAATCAGGCTCGTTGATTACGGCACGCCAAGCAGCTCAATATGGACGCGATGTATTTGCAGTGCCTGGTTCTGTGCTCAATGATATTCATGCAGGTTGTCATCAATTGATTCAAGATGGTGCAATACTGGCAACAGATGCCGCAGATGTTTTACAACAGTTGGCTTGGAAAACAGGTGAAACAAAAGGCGATTCTTACCAACCAACATCGGATATTGAAGAAAAGATTATGGGTCTATTGGCTAGGCAAATTATGCATGTGGATAGTCTTTCCGAAGATTGTGGCTTGACCGTGCACGCGCTTTCTTCCATCTTGCTGCGCCTTGAGTTGCAAGGGGCTATCGAGAAACTACCTGGTAGCCGATACACATTATGCTAAGTTTTATAAGGGGATAACATGAGTGCAGTAGTCGTGGTGGAATCTCCAGCCAAAGCCAAAACCATAGAGAAATACCTAGGTAAAGGTTATAAAGTGCTGGCTTCCTATGGTCATGTTCGAGCCTTTCCGAAGAAAGATGGCTCTGTAGATGTAGATAATAACTTTGCATTGAAATATGAAGTGATTGAAGATAAAAGAAAACGTTTATCGGACATTGAAAAAGCCTTAAAAAAAGCCGATGAACTTATTCTTGCCAGCGATTTGGATAGGGAAGGGGAAGCCATTGCTTGGCATGTTGCCGATGAAATGGAAAAACGCGGTAAACTTAAAGGCAAAAAAGTTTCACGTATTACATTTAACCAAATTACACGTAAAGCCATTCAAGATGCGGTAGCCAATCCAACAGAGTTGAATATGCCTTTGGTGGATGCACAGCAGGCACGTTCAGCCTTGGATTACTTGGTGGGTTTCACATTATCACCGCTGTTGTGGCGCAAGATTCGTAGTGGCTTGTCTGCAGGACGTGTGCAATCGGTTGCCTTGCGCTTGATTTGTGAGCGAGAACAACATATTCGAGACTTTAAGCCCAAAGAATATTGGACGATTGAAGCTTCATGTATCAATGGCAAAGCTTCCAAAGCAACGTTTAAAGCATTATTACATACTTTAGATGGCAAAAAACTCACCAAATTTGATTTAAATAACCAAAAAGTAGCACAGCAAGCAGCCAAAATAGTTGAGTCAGGTAGCTTTACCGTTAGCGATGTTCAGAAGAAGAAAAGCAAACAAAATCCATCCCCGCCATTTATTACATCAACTGTACAAATGGAAGCATCACGTAAATTAGGCTTTACAGCACGAAAAACCATGCAAATTGCTCAGAAATTATATGAAGGTGAAGAGGTGGATGGTGAACGTGTGGGTTTGATTACTTATATGCGTACCGACTCTATCAATTTATCGCAAGAAGCTATTGATGAGGTGCGTGAGCAAATTCATCAACAGTTTGGTGGCGAATATGTACCATCAAAACCACGGGTATTTAAAACCAAAAGTAAAAATGCTCAAGAGGCACATGAAGCGATTCGCCCAACCTCATTTGAACGTACGCCAGAAAGTTTAAAGGGTACATTATCAGCCGATGAGCTTAAGCTTTATGGTTTGATTTGGAAGCGTACTGTGGCATCACAAATGGAAGCTGCGGTGCTTGACCAAGTTCGCGCCGATTTAACATCGAACGGCTCCATACTTCGTGCTAATGGTTCAACCTTGGTTTTCCCTGGTTTTCGTAAGCTTTATATTGAAGGTACAGATGAACCGAATAAGGATGGTGATGAAAAAACATTGCCACCTTTAGAAGTTGGCGATGTTATTGATGTGGCAAGTGTGGAACCTAAGCAACACTTCACTGAACCTAAGCCGCGTTTCTCCGAAGCAACGTTGGTTAAAGAGCTTGAAGCTCACGGCATTGGTCGCCCATCGACGTATGCATCGATTTTGAATGTGTTGCGTGAGCGCAAATATGTAGTGATGGATAAAAAACGCTTTGTGCCAACGGATGTGGGCGAAATTGTAAGCAAGTTTTTAACGGATTACTTTGGTGATATTGTAGATGTAAATTTCACTGCCGACATTGAAGATAAGTTGGATGCTGTGGCGCGTGGTGAACGCGAATGGAAACCCTTGTTGCATGATTTTTGGGGGCCGTTTAAAGAGCGTATTGACCACACCCAAGAACATGTAAAGCGTTCAGATGTTACCCATGAAGCAACAGACGAAATTTGCCCTGAATGCGGTAAACCCATGGCAATAAAATTGGGTAGGTATGGTAAGTTTATGGCCTGTACGGGTTACCCAGAGTGTAAAGTTGCTAAGCCACTGAATGACAATGGTGAAGCACCTGCAGAGCCTGAGAAATCTGATCAAGTATGTGAGAAATGTAATGCTCCTATGGTCATTAAGGCTGGGCGTTATGGTAAGTTTTTGGGTTGCTCAGCTTACCCTGAGTGCAAAAACATTCAGCCTTTAGAAAAACCTGTGGATACTGGCATACCTTGCCCTACTTGCAATAAAGGTACGTTTTTAGAGAAGAAGTCGCGCAGAGGAAAAGTGTTTTATTCATGTTCACAATATCCGAAATGCAAACATGCGCTGTGGAATAAGCCGATTGATAAACCATGTCCAGAATGTGGTGCACCGTTTGTGACAATCAAAGTGACTAAACGTAATGGAACTGAGCATGTTTGTGCCAGTGAAACATGCAATTGGAAGGAACAAATCGAAGCACCCGAGTAAGCCATGGCATTGGACTACCGAATAGGTCATATTGATGATATTGAGGCGGTATTTGCGCTCAATCGACAAGTGTTTGATGAGGCATGGTCTAAAACAGTGATGTTACAGTCATTGCAAGTGGGTTATGATTTGTTTGTGTGTTACCAAGAAGAAGACTTGTTGGGTTATGTGTTGAGCCAAGATATTTTATTTGAAACGCAAGTGATGCAATTGGCTGTACGCGCGGATGTACGCCGCCAAGGCATTGCGCAACAGTTGATGAACATGTTGATGCAAGCAAAACAAGATATGGATGAGTTGGTATTAGAAGTCCGTGCCTCCAACCTTGGTGCCCAAGTTTTTTATAAGGCTTTGGGTTTTGTTTCTGTTGCAAAACGACCAAAATATTATGCAAAAACCGCAAGTAAACCAAGGGAAGATGCTGTGGTGATGAGCTATAAGCCACAAGGCGCAAGTGTGTGATGATAAAAACCTTATTAGAGACGGAAACTTGGCAAGATTCTAAGTTTTCAGCCGAACTTAATCAGCTTATGAGCCCCACACAGATGCGTGTATTGCGGGTGACCAATGTATTAACAAATTTTTTAGAGCAAAAGTATGGTTTAAAGCTGGATGTGCAGTTGCATGATCAAGGTATGAGTACAGCCAGCGACATTGAGGCTGATTTATTGGGAATTTTGCCGCAAGAACGCTGTTTACGACGTAAGGTTTCCTTAAAATCACGCGGAGAAGTTATGTTTGATGCTGAATCAGTGTTACCCTTGGATATTTTACCTGTGGAGCTTATGGCAGAGCTTGAGGCTGGCAAACGCCCTCTGGCAAACTTATTGTCTGACCAAGGGTTATTGTTGTCCCGATCGGGATTAAGTGTGACACAAGTAAAGTCTGCAGGTGTTTACCAACATTGTTGGGCAAGGCGTTCAGTGTTGCATGCACAATCGGGGGCAAAAGCCTTGGTTACGGAAGTGTTTCATGATGCAATTTGGCGCAAATTAGATTATTTAGCGAATCGTTAAACTATAAAGCATTGTTCACCTTGGTGCGCAATAATTGACACTCGTCATCAGCTCTTTAGCGTGTGGCTGCAATTTTATGAAGGTATAGGCAAGGTATTCCAGGTGAAAAAGAAAAAAGAAGAAAACGCTCCAGTTGAGGGCATTATTGATGGCACTGATTTTGTTGAATTAAAACGGGATATGCAAAGCGCTAAAATTATGGCTTGGTTGGAATACAATCAGCAGCAGTTGATTGCAGGTGCTATTGTGCTGCTGTTGGCATTGGTTG
>JALUWH010000263.1 GCA_027019685.1 Ghiorsea sp.
CAAAGGGAAGTATCACTGCGATAGTTTTGGTCGATATGAAGTTGACCTGCACGACCGACACCCATGCCCCTAAAGTCTTTTGTCGGTATCGTGGTCATGTGCTGGTGTAATGCATGGGCGATATTAGCTGGTAGTGCGTTATCCATCACGCAATAACCATGTTGAGCTATAGCTTGTGTAATGTGTGTAAAGATTGGTGGGGTTAACATGTTGCAACATAACATTAAGTATATATTCATGCAAAAACTGCTATCTTAAACTTATGATTTGGTTTCTTGTTATCGCGATGATGCTTACGGCTGTCATGTATGGTTATGTGGCATGGCGGTTACACATTGTGTCACCAAGCTTACGTTTTTGGGTTCGTTTTTACCTATTTGTTGCGTGGCTTACATCGCTTGCACCACTTATTTTTCATTATCAGCATATCGTGGGTGATTGGGTAGATATATTCACTTGGTATGTTTATTTAAATATGGGTTTCTTCTCATTGTTGATGGTGGTGTATTTGGTCATGGATGCGTTACACCTCGGTATGCGCCCTTTTAAGCGAAACCCTGAACGTCGAGCATTTTTCAAATCTTCAGCTGCACACATCAGTATGTTAGGCGCTGCGGGTATGACGGCAGGATTTGGACTTGAGCAGGCGGTAGGCGGGGCAATCATTAAGGAAGTACACATACCTTTGGGTGCTCCGAAATCTTTACAAGATTTAAAAATAGTACAGTTCACCGACTTGCACATTGGTCCCATGATTAAGCGGGATGATGTGCAAACTTTGGTAACACAAATGAATGCATTGGATGCCGATATCATTGTGATGACAGGGGATTTGGTGGATGGCTCGGTGTTTCGATTACAAGCTGATGTAGCACCACTTGCCAATTTAAAAGCTAAAGTGGGCAAGTATTTTATTACAGGCAATCACGAATATTATTCTGGTGCAGAAGCTTGGATTGCCGAAGTGCAGCGGTTAGGTTTTAAGGTGTTGCTCAATGAACATGAGTTGATTGAAGTGAATGATGCGAAACTGCTGCTTGCAGGTGTCACGGATTATCGAGCGCATCAATATATTCCAGCTCATCAATCCAGCCCTAAAAAAGCCATGCAAGGTGCACCTGATGCGGATGTAAGAATCTTGTTGGCACACCAGCCGAAAAGTATCTTTGAAGCTACAGAGGCAGGTTTTG
>JALUWH010000264.1 GCA_027019685.1 Ghiorsea sp.
GTGGAGCTGGATGATGCTATTATTTTTCAAACATTGGAAAACAAAACAGGCAAGTTTCGACAAAGGAATTGTTTTTCTTTCAATCATTCCAATTGTCACACTGGGTTCTTTTGATTGGATAAACCTTGCCTTTCATTTGCAATACCCCTATCTACTGCACTATTCGGCACCATTTATTTTTCTTTTGATTGCTTGGGTATTGATTCGACGCTTTACGACAGCGATTCGTGAGGCTGAAGTATTGAACTTGGAATTGGAAACGAGGGTTAGTAAACGAGAAACTGAACTCAAGGAAGCTTTTGAAACCATCCACGCGCTAGAAAAACAGAAAATTCTAAGAACTGAGCGAGAGCGTATCATGCGGGATATTCATGATGGTGTGGGTGGGCAGCTTGTGTCGGCATTGGCCATAATGGAGCATCAGGGATCTGATAAAAGTTTAGAAGATACACTGACCGTTGCATTGGATGATTTGCGTCTAATTATCGATTCATTGTCTCCAGAAGAGGATGGTTTACCTGAATTACTCACCATGTTTAAGTATCGTTATGAGCCTAAACTAAAAGCCCAGAATATTTTATTGTATTGGAAGCAGGAAGAATTGCCGATTCTAGGTGCGTTCTCTCCCCAGCAAAGCCTGCAGTTGTTGCGTGTCATTCAGGAAGCCTTTACCAATATTATTAAACATGCTAAAGCCGATAAGATTGATGTAGTCATTGGACATTCGGGTGAAGAAAACAAAGCTACGATTTCTATATGTGATAATGGTATTGGATTTTCTTCAGCACAGCAAAAGCAGGGGCGTGGCTTGAGTAATATGCGCCGCCGAACTACTGATATTGGTCTAAATATTGAGTTTTTCAATCAACCTCAAGGTGGAGCTTGTGTCAGAATATGGCTAAATTCAGAAACGCATATAGCTAGGTTATAAATTAGATACTAGCATCGCATACCCAATTCTGGGTATATGAAATTGTTTCACTTTCCACGATATTACTTACTACACCATCTACCTTTTGTATGTGTAATGGTATTCGGGAGAAAAAACGATGACAACAATAATGAAATATTTAAATACACTTATCATTGCAGCTGTATGTGCATTCACCTTGACAGCTTGTGGTGGTGGAGGTGGTACATCTACAACTACGACCACAACTGTGCCAACGACTACACCCCCTACTGCACCT
>JALUWH010000265.1 GCA_027019685.1 Ghiorsea sp.
TTTGTGGGAAACAGTACATGTGATGGCAATTGCCGATTTGAATGTGGGTGTATTGTATGTGATGGCGATTTCAAGTTTATCGATTTATGGTATTTTGATGGCTGGTTGGGCATCGAACTCTAAGTATGCCTTGATTGGTGCGATTCGTTCAACATCACAAATGATTTCATATGAGATTTCTATGGGTTTCTCTATTGTTTGCGTATTGCTTCTAGCGGGAAGTTTGGGTTTAACAGGTATTGTTCACGGACAACAGGGTGGGCTGTTTCATTGGTATTTTATTCCTTTATTTCCTATGTTTATTGTATTCTTTATTTCAGGTGCTGCAGAAACCAACCGTTCACCTTTCGATTTACCAGAAGGTGAAGCTGAGCTTGTAGCGGGTTTCTTTGTTGAGTATTCAGGTATGTGGTTTGCCACATTCTCTTTGGCTGAATATGGCGCTATGATTTTAATTTCATTGATGACTTCTATTATGTTCTTAGGCGGTTGGTATCCACCATTTGAATTTTTAGACTTTATTCCTGGTACGGTATGGTTATTGGCAAAAACATCCTTTTTGATTTTTGTCTTTATTTGGTTCCGTGCAACCTTCCCTCGTTATCGTTATGATCAATTGATGCGTTTGGGTTGGAAAGTGTTCCTACCATGGACTATGGCATGGATTGCTGTTATTGGTTTTGCTACATATGCAGGTGATTTGAGCGAAAGCCTAAGTTTTATTAGTGATGCGATTGGCTTTTATCAGCCTTGGAGATAAGAGATGAATTGGATTAAACGACAGTTAAAAACATGGTTGCTCTGGGAACTTGTGCTTGGTTTAGCACTTACAGGTCGCTATTTGTTTAAAAAGAAAATTACAGTTCAATATCCAGAAGAACGTACGCCATTGTCACCACGTTTTCGTGGCTTGCATGCCTTGCGTAGGTATGAAAGTGGTGAAGAGCGTTGTATTGCTTGTAAGTTATGCGAAGTAACATGTCCTGCTTTGGCAATTACGATTGAATCAGAAGAGCGTGATGATGGTTCTAGACGTACTACACGTTATGATATTGATATGACCAAGTGTATTTTTTGTGGCTTTTGTACAGAAGCTTGCCCAGTGGATGCTATTGTTGAAACACAAGAGTTTGAATATGCATCTGAAACTCGTGAAGCTTTATATTATACCAAAGATATGTTGCTGGATGTGGGTAGTCGTTATGAACCACAAATCGCACACAATTTAGCTGCTGATGCACGTTATCAATAAGGGAGTGGAGAGAATATGTTAGAAACTACATTCTTTTATTTATTTGGCGGCTTGGCTGTGTTTGCTGCGTTGGGTGTGATTTTATCCGCCAACACTATGCATTCAGTGATGTGGCTTATTTTATGTTTCTTTAATGCATCTGGTCTATTCTTTTTATTGGATGCTGAGTTTTTAGGTATTATTCTGGTTCTCATTTATGTGGGTGCTGTGATGGTACTCTTCATGTTTGTTGTGATGATGCTTGAGGTTAACCAAGCCGTGAAACGTGAGGGTTGGTTACAGTATTTGCCTGTTGGCGGAATGATTGCCTTGATTTTATTTATTGAGTTGGTGGCAGCTTCTACCAGCGGTGTGTTTACTACAGGTGATATGGCAACGACAGCTCACCTTGGGGCAGAAGTAAATAATACTGTTGAAATTGGTAAGGTGCTGTATACAAAATACTTGCTTGGTTTCGAGATTGCAGCGATGATTTTATTGGTAGCCTTGGTGGGTGCAATTGTATTAACGCTTCGTGAGCGTAAAGATGCAAAATACCAAAATATTTCAAAACAAGTGAATGTTCGTAAAGAAGATCGTTTAACTAAGGTGAGTATGTAATGGTTCCTTTATCTAGTTTTCTCGTAGTTGGTGCAGCATTATTTAGTATTGGTATTGTTGGTTTATTCTTAAACCGAAAGAATGTCATTACCATTTTGATGTGTATTGAACTCATGCTGCTTGCTGTGAATATTAATTTTGCAGCCTTCTCACACTTCTTGGGTGATATTGGCGGACAGATATTCGTATTTTTCGTTTTGACTGTTGCAGCATCAGAAGTTGCTGTTGGTTTGGCTATTTTGGTTGCGTATTATCGTCAACGTCGCTCAATTGCGATTGAAGACATCAATACGTTACAAGGATAAGAGGGGAAGTTCATGGTGTTAGAAACAACTCATATGACGTTGAATCAAGTGGAATTAATGGCAATTCCTTTGCTTCCCTTGGTTGGCGCGTTAGCCGCTGGTTTATTTGGTTGGCTGTTAAAAGATACGCTTAGCCATTTAATCACATCAGGTGCCGTGATTTTATCAGCGCTTCTATCCATCGATGTGTTTATCAAAGTGTTAGCTGGTGCCGAGTTTTACGGTAATTTTTGGACGTGGATCTCATCGGGTGACTTGGTTGTAAACATTGGTATGATGATTGACCCACTTACTGCAATCATGATGGTTACAGTGACAGTGGTATCTGCATGCGTACATATTTACACCATTGGTTATATGCATGGTGACCCAGGTTACCCACGTTTCTTCTCCTATATTTCTGCATTTACTTTCTCTATGTTGATATTGGTTATGGGCAATAGCTTTTTTACATTATTTTTCGGTTGGGAAGCTGTGGGTTTGTTTTCATACTTGTTAATTGGCTTCTGGTTCAAGCGCGAATCGGCAACCACGGCTGCCATGAAAGCATTTATTGTTAACCGTGTTGGTGATTTTGGTTTTGCTATTGGTATTTTGGCAGTGTGGTACTACTTTGGTACTGTAGATTACCGTGAAGTATTTGCCGCAGTTCCTGCTTTGGTTGATTCTGCTGCAACCATGCATTTCTTAGGCTGGGAAATTGATACCATTACATTTGTGTGCTTGGCTTTGTTTGTTGGCGCTATGGGTAAATCAGGTCAGGTGCCGTTGCATGTTTGGTTACCAGATTCTATGGAAGGTCCTACACCTATTTCTGCATTGATTCATGCTGCGACCATGGTAACAGCAGGTGTGTTTATGGTTGCGCGCTTATCACCCATGTTTGAATATTCAGAAACAGCTTTGGCGGTAGTTATTATTATTGGTTCGATTACAGCCTTTATGTGTGCGACTATTGGTTTGGTGCAGACAGATATTAAACGTGTGATTGCATATTCAACATGTTCACAATTGGGTTATATGTTTGTGGCATGTGGTGTATCAGCTTATTCTGCAGGTATTTTCCACTTGATGACACACGCCTACTTTAAGGCACTGTTGTTCTTAGGTGCAGGCTCTGTGATTCATGCTGTAATGTCCAATCAAGACCTTCGTAAAATGGGTCAGTTGCGTAAGTACATGCCGATTACTTATATCACTATGTTACTTGCGGGCTTGGCACTGTCTGGCATTCCTCCATTTGGTGGGTTTTGGTCTAAAGACCTGATCATTGAAGCTGCAGCTGTTCGCGATATGGGTTGGGTAAGTGATGTTGCATATTGGGCATTGATGTCAGGTGTATTTATGACTGCATTTTATACTTTCCGCATGTTCTTACTTACATTCCATAACAGTGACCGTGTCCCTGCTGAAACGAAATCTCATTTACATGAATCTCCTAAGGTGATTACGGTGCCGTTAATGATTTTAGCAGTTGGTGCTGTTGGTGCTGGTATGTGGGGTTATTATACGCTTGATATTACCAATGCTGAGATTATTCATGGTTATTTCCGTGACTCTATATTTGTTATGGATGAGCATAATCCATTGATGGCTTTAGAGCTGCTTGAAGAAGACCATACACATTCTCATTTTTGGTTAGAAAAAGGTGCATTAGTACTTGCACTTTTGGGTATTGGAATGGCGTTTTTGATGTACTTCAAAGAAAGCCAACTTCCTGCCAAATTAGCTGATACATTCCCTAGATTATATGCGTTCTTATTGAACAAATGGTATTGGGATGAGTTCTATGATGTGACCATTGTCCGTCCTGTTCGTGCGCTTGGTACATTCTTCTGGCAGAAATGTGATTTGGCAGTGATTGATAAAGGTATCATTCATGGTGGCATTATTGGCACAGTTAAAAATGGTTCAGCATTATTGAAAAATATCCAAACGGGTAGGGTTTATCATTATGCCTACGCTATGGTCATCGGAGTGTTTGGTTTGCTAACATTCTTGATGTTAAACGCGTAAGGGGAGCAAGTTAGTCATGGAATTGTATAACGTACATAACGTACTCGATTTCCCAATTTTATCGTTGGCAATCTTTTTACCAACATTTGGGGCATTGATCATTTGGCTGTTTATTAAAAATGATAATATGGTTCGCTGGGCAGCACTGCTGACTTCAGTCGCCACATTTATTGTTACGCTACCCCTCATTTTTAGCTTTGATAAAACTACATCTCATATGCAGTTTGAAGAGTTTCATCCTTGGATTTCAGCAGTAAACATTAATTACCACTTGGGTGTAGATGGCATTTCCATGCCATTCATCGTGTTAACTGGACTGTTGATTATTATTTGTATTGGCTCTGCTTGGAAATGTATCCAAACACGTGTTAAAGAATATATGGTTTCGTTCCTGATTTTAGAAACAACGCTGATTGGTGTGTTTTCAGCTCTAGATGTAATGTTATTTTACTTCTTCTGGGAAGCACTGCTTATTCCAATGTACCTTATGATTGGTGTGTGGGGTGGTAAGAATCGTGTTTATGCAACATTTAAGTTTTTCTTATATACATTAGCAGGTTCGGTATTGATGTTGGTTGCATTGTTGGCAATGTACTTTGAAGCTGGGCATACATTTAGCATGTTAGACTTGATGAATTATAAGTTTGATTTCCAATGGCAGTTCTGGATTTTTATTGCGTTCTTTATTGCTTTTGCAGTAAAAGTACCCATGTGGCCAGTGCATACATGGTTGCCTGATGCTCATACTGAAGCACCAACAGCAGGCTCTGTGATTTTAGCGGGTATTCTATTGAAGATGGGTGCGTATGGTTATTTGCGTTTCTCATTACCTATGCTTCCCGATGCATCACAATATTTTGCGCCTATGATGATTGGTTTGAGCTTGGTGGCGATTGTTTATATTTCTTTGGTAGCGATGATGCAAAGGGACATGAAACGTCTGATTGCATACTCTTCTATCGCACATATGGGTTTTGTTACACTAGGTACATTTGTATTTACTCAACAAGCACTTGAAGGCGCAGTGATTGGTATGATTTCTCATGGTTTTATTGCTGCTGCACTATTCCTTTGTGTGGGTGTGATGTACGATAGACTACATACGCGTGAAATTAGTGATTATGGTGGGGTGGCCAATGTGATGCCTGTCTTCGCAGTGATTATGCTGCTCTTCTCTATGGCGAATATTGCACTACCTGGTTCATCAGCATTTATTGGCGAAATTATGGTATTGATAGGCACATTTGCTGCAGACCCATCAGAATTGGTTATTTCAGCCAAATGGATTGCGATTGTAGCAACGATAAGCGTGGTTTTATCAGCGTGTTATACACTTTGGATGTATAAACGTGTGATTATGGGTGATGCAATCAAGGATAGTGTAAAATCAATGTCAGATATTACTCTACGAGAGTTTTCACTTTTCGTACCACTTATTATTTTAACAATTTGGGTTGGTTTTTATCCGCTTCCTGTTTTAGATTTATTACATGAATCAGTTGCGCATTTGGTTGAGCAATCAACAACAAGTAAACTTGATGCTGCTGTAGCAGTGATAGAACATTCAACGGCGTTAAACGCCGTAACACACTGAGGTTTAATATATTATGACTGAGGTCGTTTTTCCTTTCCCATTTCCACAACATTTGGATCTTATCCTTCCTGAAATTATTTTAGCAGTGATGGGTATGGTTACATTGATGATGAGTGTATTTATTTCCAAGTCACGGCAAAATATTGTGGCTTGGACAGCTATCCTATCGGTTGTGGCGGCTGGTGCAGTTTTGCTGTCAGTGTCTGGTTCAGAGCATCAGCATACTTTTTATGGTTACTTTTTATTGGATCCGCTTGCAACTTATGCCAAGTTATTAATGATTGTAGCCACAGTTTTTGGCATGTTATTGTCCTTGAATTATATTAAAGACTTAGCCAATGTAGGCGAATATTACACGTTAATGTTATTTGCACTTTTGGGTATGCTATTGATGGTGTCGGCAAATAACTTTGTCATTATGTATCTAGGGCTAGAGCTTATGGCTTTGTCTGTGTATGTGTTGGTGGGTTATCAACGCGATGTACTACGTTCTACAGAAGCTTCGTTGAAATACTTTATTCTTGGCGCACTATCATCATGTATGCTGTTGTATGGTTTAACATTTTTATATGGAACTACTGGTAGTTTCTTCTTTGCAGAGATGGGCGAAATTATTGCTGGCACAGGTGAGAATGAACGTCTAGCAGTATTAACAGGTATGTTGTTTGTTTTGGCAGGCTTGGCATTTAAAGTATCCGTTGCACCATTTCACATGTGGACACCTGATGCTTATGAAGGCGCACCAACGCCAATCACTGCGTTTATGTCTGTTGCACCAAAAGTTGCAGGTTTGATTGTATTTATGCGAATCGTGGAAGAAGTTTTCCAAAGTTTGCAAACTGAATATACAACGATTCTTACTATCTTTGCTATATTGTCTATGGCGGTCGGTAATATTGCAGCTATTGCCCAGCGTAATATCAAACGCATGTTGGCGTACTCTACGATTGGGCATGTTGGTTTCATTCTTTTGGGTATGATTGCTGGAACCTTGCAGGGTTATACTGCAATTATGATTTATATGACCATTTATTTATTTATGACTATGGGTGTATTTGCCATTATTATTATGATGCGTAGGGATGATATACAAGGCGAATTACTGGATGATTTTGCTGGGCTATCTAAAGTGCGCCCAGGGTATGCTTTAGCTATGGGGCTGTTGATGTTCTCTATGGCAGGTATCCCTTTCCTAGGTGGTTTCTGGGCTAAATACGCAGTATTCATGGCTGCAATTGAACAAGGCCATATTGTGTTAGCGACTTTTGGTGTGTTGTTTTCAGCTATTGGTGCGTTTTATTATATCCGTATTGTTAAATACATGTATTTTGATGAAGAGCGCGTAAGTTTCAACTTTGCTAAGAGTGTTCCTTTACAGGTAACGGTTGTGCTTTCAACAATTATCATTGTTGCGATTGGTTTGTATCCAGATCCAGTCATGCAGATATGTAAACTGGCACTTGCAGGTTTCGTTTAATTACATATTTATACTTATTTGACCGACATGATA
>JALUWH010000266.1 GCA_027019685.1 Ghiorsea sp.
TTTTGGTCAAGAAGGTTATGCGCCTGTGATTGATGCGATTGACGCATTGGTTAAAGAAGCAGGTAAAGAAAAATTGGTTGTTGAATTGGCTGGTAATGCTGATGTACAAGATGCGGTGAATGCTGCATTTGAAGCGGATGTACGCGCTGCATATGCAACAGTTGATAAATCAGAACGTTCTGCAAAAATCGAAGCGCTTCGTAGTGCTGCGCAAGATAAGTTTTCTGGCACTGAAGAAAATCCTGGTGAGTTCTCAAGCAATGATGTGACTTCTGCTGTAAAAAATCTTGAGAAAAATGTTGTTCGTCGTTCAATTATTGATGGTAACCCACGTATTGATGGCCGTAAGACTGATGATGTTCGTGCCATTGATTGCCAAGTTGGCGTATTGCCTGGTCCACATGGTTCTGCATTGTTCACCCGTGGTGAAACCCAAGCTTTGGTGACCATTACATTGGGTACTGAATCTGATATGCAAACCACTGAAAGCTTAGAAGGCGTAGCAAAACAACGCTTTATGCTTCACTATAACTTCCCACCATATTCTGTGGGCGAAGCTCGTCGCATGGGCCCTCCTGGTCGCCGTGAGATTGGTCATGGTCGTTTGGCACGTCGTGGTGTTGAAGCTGTGTTACCAACCATGGAAGAGTTTGGTTATGCGATTCGTTCTGTTTGTGAAATCACAGAGTCTAACGGTTCTTCATCTATGGCTTCTGTTTGTGGTACTTCACTTGCAATGATGGATGCTGGTGTGCCCATTAAAGGTGCTGTAGCTGGTATTGCGATGGGTCTTATTCTTGAGAAAGACGGCTATGCTGTATTGTCTGATATCTTGGGTGATGAAGATCATCTTGGCGATATGGACTTTAAAGTTGCGGGTACAACAGAAGGCGTGACTACATTGCAGTTGGACATCAAAATTGGTGGCCTAACACGTGAAATCATGCGTGAAGCATTGGCACAAGCTAATGGTGGTCGTATGCATATTTTGTCTGAAATGGCGAAATGCATGGACAAACCGAATACTGACGTTGCTTCTCACGCACCGCGTATGTTTAACATGAAAATCAAAGCGGATAAGATTCGTGAAGTGATTGGTGCTGGCGGCAAAGTGATTCGCGGTATTGTCGAAGAAACAGGTGCTAAAGTTGATATTGCTGATGATGGTACGATTACAATTTTCGCAGTAACTGGCGAAGCTGGTGAAGCTGCGAAGAAAATGATTGAAGATATCGTGGCTGAAGTTGAAGTGGGTAAAGTGTACGAAGGAAAAGTGGTGAAAATCATGGACTTCGGCGCATTTGTTCGCATCTTGGGTCAAACTGATGGTTTGGTTCATATTTCTCAAATTTCAAATGAACGTGTTGAGAAAGTGGCTGATAAACTAAATGAAGGCGATATTGTTAAAGTGAAAGTGTTGGAAGTTGACCGTAGTGGTAAAATCCGTCTTTCTATGAAAGCATTGCTGGAAGACTAAGTATAACAGTTTAGAACTTTATAACTGATGAGAAAGGGTGGAGCTTTGGCTTCGCCCTTTTTTATTGGAATATTCATAAGTTGGCGTATTTTTTGCTTACGGAAGTTGATTGTTTATGACAAATCGACCTGTGGTTAGAAAAACTGTGCAGAAATGTTGCAGTAAGCTATGCTTAGTTTTTAATGTGGGAAGGTTTTAAAGAGGAGCTTTAAAATGGTTGTAACATTACTGGTTGTCTGTGCGATATTATTCATAGCTTTACAGTTGGAAGAAAAATTTAAGGTGCCATCACCTTTAGGGCTGATTGGACTTTCTTTTCTTGCGCACTATTTGTTTGCTGGTATTCCTATGCTTACAGGGGATACGGAACATTTTGCAGCGTTGGTTTTACTCTTGCTTCCCGTATTACTTATTACCGACTCATTTGAATTGACTGTTGCAGATTTAAAAGAGCATGGTTTAAGTTTGGTATATTTGGCAGTGGTTGCTGTATCATTGTCGGTAGGTTTAGCCTTGCTTACTGCAGATACACTGTTTGGACAATATAACCTTTCTTTTGCTGCAGTGATTGTATTGTTTGCTATGGTTTTAGCGACTGACCCAGTATCTGTGGTGAGTATTTTTTCTAATTTTGAACTACCGCATCGTTTAAAAATTCTTGCTGAAGGTGAAAGTCTTTTTAATGATGCTACTGCCTTGATTGTGTTTGTATTTGTTGGTCTTTATGCCCTAGACGGTGGCGAGCTTACATTGGGTTATGTGACTGAAATCAGTTTGATTGTTATTTTTGGTTCTGCTGTGCTGGGTGTGTTTTTGGGTTATGTAGGGCTACTACTCATGAAAACGACAGAGAATAGGATTGCTGAGCTATTGATTGTGATTATGGTGGGTTATGGCGCATTTGAAGCGGCTGAGGTTTTTTATATCTTCTTAAATATGTTTGGTGGGCATTCGCATTTACACTTATCGGGCATACTTTCTTGTATTTTTGCAACTATTACCTTGCATCATGTGATGAGCAAGGCTGTGGCAACGGATGATAAAAAGCTTAAAAAAGAAGAAGCCGAGTTACAGTTTGAATCCAGTAAAGGTGATTCATCATCGAGTGTGATTGGTTTTATGTTTAATAAAATTCGTGCCACTGTTGAAGAGCGTAACCGTCATTTGCGTACCAAAGAAGATATTCAGCTTTTGGCGATTGTTGCCAACACGATTTTATTTATTGCGATGGCAGAGATTATCAACCTTGAGTTGCTGATGAAGTATAGTACTGAAATTATTGTGATGTTTTTAGCAACCACAGTGATTCGTGCTTTGATGATGGCGAAATTTGCTATGATTACCAATAAAACAACCAAGATGACCACGGTGAACTTTCGTTGGTGGGGTGTGCTTACCTTTGCGGGAATTAAAGGTGGTTTGTCGATTGTGATGTTGATGATGATTCCTGCAGGTTTTGAACATATTGAAATGTTTACTGCCGTAGTGGTGGGTGTAATCATGCTTTCTACGTTTATTTATTCGGGCATATTGATTGTTTTGATTGGTAAAAATGCTGAAATTTTTCGTCAAGAAAAGGAAGAAGAGGCGCATTAAGCTGCTACATTTGTTGCCGTTATGAAGGTGGAAGATACACATAGCCAAACAGATGATGAGATGAAAATTGAAGGCATATTACAGCGTATGGCTATGTTATACAGTTGGTCAAAACTTACTGTGGAAGCATATTTAAGAGACCTGTTGGCGTTTCATCATTTTGTGGTGGATGCTAAACCTTCCAGTACAGCTTTGCTTGCCACAGCGAAACATGTGACAGCTTACCTTGCTTATTTGCAGCATAAAGGTTTGGCAACTAGCTCTATTCAACGGCAACGCAGTGCTATGGCAACGTGGTTTCATTATTTGCAAAATGAAAAGATTCGTGTCGATTTTCCTATGCAGGATGTGGTGGGTGTGATGTCTTCGTTGCGGCTACCCAAGCATATCAGCGAACAAGATGTAGAAGCGCTTATTAACGCACCAGATACAACGACCAAAAAAGGCATACGAGACAGGTTTTTGCTGGAGATGATGTATGCTACAGGTTTGCGGGTGAGTGAATTGGCAAGCTTGAAAGTAGCCAATATTAATCAAAAACAAAAAACATTACGTGTGATTGGTAAAGGCAATAAGGAACGAGAAATTCCATATGGTGAACAAGCTGATTTCTGGTTAAAAAAATGGCTAAAAATACGAACAACTACGAGTGTTTTTCTATTCCCGAGCAAAAAAGGGCATTTATCACGACAAACATTGTGGCGTTGTGTGCATAGTTGTGCTACATTGGTTGGACTAAGCCCTGTGCCTTCACCACATGTGCTGCGTCATGCGTTTGCAACACACCTGCTAAATCATGGTGCAGATTTACGTGCTGTGCAGACATTATTGGGGCATGAGAACATTACGACCACTGAAATATATACTCATGTTTCAAGGTCGCAACTGTATGATGAGCTAAATAAAGCGCATCCTATGGGGAAAAAGTAATGGTCTTATGAGTTTTGATTTGGAGGTAGGTTATGTCAGGTAGTGATTATATCATTGATGATTCATCAAACACCTTTCGTGCCGCCATGGCAGCAGAAGAAGCGGGGGAATACGAAAAAGCATACCGTCTATTTGGTGAATTGTGGGAATCAGAGTTTTGGAGCGAAGATAGGGATGTGTTGCTGCATTATGCCAATGCCAGTGAACATGTGGGCGACCATACACGAGCCTTAAATATTTATACGAAATTGATGGAAAGTATGACTTTAAACCCATCGGATACTACGGGTACACTGATTCAAGCCAGTATGTCACGCTTGAATGAACTGGTACATGATGGCTCGGTAGAAACTGAGATTGAAGGTCATAATCTTGATGTAGCATATGATGATGAAGAAGCAAGGTTGGTGGATCAACTTTTTAAATATGCTACAGAGCTAAGTTTGCCTGCAGGGGCAACGATTTGTGAAACTGAAGATATTGCCAATCACATGTGGCTGCTTCTTGATGGTCAGGTGGATGTATTAATATCCAATATCAATACGGCAACGCTGAGAGGTAGTAGAACTCACCCTTGTTTGATGGGGGAGGTGGCATATTTCACAGGTATGCGTCGTACGGCAACTTTGAAATGTACAACAGATGTGAAGTTACTGGAGCTTTCATTCAATGATATTGTTGATTTAGAAGCTAAAGACCCCAATGTACAACCGTTATTGGATCATTTGTTCCGTAGTCGTTTGGGTTATCATTTGTTAAGCCAACACGATATTTTCAAAAAACTAAATGATGAAGAACGTAAAGAAGTTGCATTATCTATGCGTCATACCAGCTATTTACCTAGTAAAATCTTAGTAGAGCAGGGTTTGCCAAGGGATAATGCCTTTATGGTACAGTCTGGTACGCTTTTGATGTTGAAAAAAGGCGAAGATGGTAATTTTGAGCTCATTAGTAGCATGCACCCTGGTGATATTTTCCATTTGGGTGGTTTGCTGGTTGGTTTCCGTGCACCATATCGCGTGGTCACGGGTACACCATGTCGTTTATTGCGCTTAAAAGCAGAGCTCTTTGAACCCATGATGAAAAAACATCCATGGTTAATCAAAGATATTTTGGCACATAGCCGAGAAGAGGCTGAGCGCCAAATCTTGCATCCAGAAAAAGAAAACCTTTGGGCTGCCAATCGTTATATCAACTTGGATAAAAACGGTACCAAAAAATAGCTGTTTGGTTAAACTCTGCACAAAAATAAGTGTAAGGGTTGTGAAATGGCAGAACAATTTATTTATACCATGCAAGGCGTTGGCAAAGTTGTCGATGGCAAAAAACGTATTTTGGATGACATTTGGTTATCCTTTTATCCTGGTGCCAAAATCGGCGTATTGGGTCTCAATGGTTCGGGTAAATCTACCTTATTAAAAATCATGGCTGGCATTGATACGGAAATCTTAGGTGAAGCCCGTCCTGCAGATGGCATCAAGATTGGTTATTTGGCGCAAGAGCCTGAATTGGATGAGTCCAAAGATGTACGTGGTAATATTGAAGAGGCTGTGGCTGAGGTTATCGGAGCTTTAGCAGACTTGGATGCCGTGTATGCCGAATATGCAGAGCCTGATGCAGATTTTGATGCCTTAGCCAAGAAACAAGCCAAGCTAGAAGATATTATCAATGCAGCCGATGGGCATGATTTGGATAGAAAGTTGGATATTGCAGCCGATGCACTGCGTCTGCCTGCTTGGGATGCGGATGTATCTAAATTATCGGGTGGTGAACGCCGCCGTGTTGCGCTTTGTCGTTTATTATTATCCAACCCAGACATGATTTTATTGGATGAGCCGACCAACCATTTGGATGCTGAGTCTGTAGCATGGTTAGAGCGCTTTTTGCATGATTATACAGGCACAGTGGTTGCCGTGACCCATGATAGGTATTTCTTGGATAATGTAGCGGGTTGGATTCTTGAGTTGGATCGCGGTAAAGGTATTCCGTTTGAGGGTAACTACTCATCATGGCTTGAGCAGAAAGATGCGCGCCTAAGCCAAGAGAGCAAAGAAGAGTCTTCTCGTCAAAAAGCGATTAAACAAGAGTTGGAATGGGTGAGACAAGGCACCAAAGGTCGCCATGCTAAATCCAAAGCGCGTTTGAAAGCATTTGATGAATTGGCAAGCAAAGAAGTGCAGCAGCGCAATGCGACCAAACAAATCTTTATCCCTGCAGGTGAGCGATTGGGTGATGTGGTGATTAAAGCGGACAATGTAAGCAAGGCTTATGATGACCGCGTCTTGTATGATGATTTAAACTTTAATTTACCGCGTGGTGGTATCGTGGGTGTGATTGGGGCGAATGGTGCAGGTAAAACCACATTGTTCCGCATGATTACAGGGCAAGAAGAGCCAACTTCGGGTGAATTAACCGTGGGTGAAACCGTTCAACTGGCTTATGTTGACCAAAGCCGTGATGCCTTGGATGATAATAAAACGGTATTTGAAGAAATTTCAGGTGGTTCTGATTTTATCACCTTGGGTAAAGCCGAAGTATCTTCTCGCGCATATTGCGGTCGTTTTAACTTCAAAGGCGGCGACCAACAGAAGAAAGTGTCTATGTTATCAGGTGGTGAACGCAATCGTTTACATATGGCGAAAATGCTTAAAGAGGGTGGCAATGTGTTGCTGCTGGATGAGCCGACCAATGACTTGGATGTGGAAACACTGCGCGCTTTGGAAGATGCGCTGCTTGATTTTGCAGGTTGTGCCGTAGTGATTTCGCATGATAGGTGGTTTTTAGACCGCGTAGCAACGCATATGCTTGCCTTTGAAGATAATGGGCATGTGGAGTGGTTTGAAGGTAACTTCGCTGAATATGAGAAAGATAAAGAGCGCAGGTTAGGCAAAGATGCAGCGCAACCGCATCGGATTAAATACAAAAAACTAGCGTAATACGAAAGCCTATTTTGAGAAATCAAAGTAGGCTTTTTTATAGGTTACACATATTTAGGGTTGTATATCCTCTTGATATATCCAAGAAAAAGATTTAATGTTCATGGGTACGAGAAGTGAGGTGAATATGTCAGCAGTTCATACAACCGTATTTAAAAGTAACAAAACACAGGCTGTTCGCTTGCCAAAAGCTGTGGCACTGCCTGAATCCATTACTAAGGTTGATATTGTCGCTATTGGTAATACACGCATTATTTCACCTGCTGGAGAATCTTGGGCACAATGG
>JALUWH010000267.1 GCA_027019685.1 Ghiorsea sp.
AGCATTTGGCCGCAGCGCAATATTCAGCGCAAGTATTGCATGCCTTGGTCAATGATATTCTAGATTTATCTAAAATTGAAGCTGGTGCTATGGTTTTGAATAGTGAAAACTTTAAATTAAGCGAGTGTATTCATGAGGCATTGGTCACACAGATATACAGGGTGAGAAAAAAAGGTTTGGCATTGAGTTTTTATTTACATAACACCCCCGAATTGATTAAAGGTGATAAGATACGATTACGGCAAATCTTACTTAATTTGGTTGGCAATGCTGTGAAGTTTACAGAGAAAGGTTTTGTACGCGTGGATGTCCGTATGCAGAGCAAAGGATTAGAGTTTAAGGTGAGTGATTCTGGCATTGGTATGACGCAAGAAGAAATGGCATCTGTATTTGAAGCATTTACACAAATGGATAGCTCCACCACACGTAAGTATCAAGGTACTGGTTTGGGAACAACCATCTCCAAACGCTTGGTGGAAATGATGGGTGGTTCGATTTGGGTGGAAAGTGTCCCCAATCAAGGCAGCAGTTTTAATTTTTGTATAAAGCCTGAAAAGTTTTCTGATGATTGTGTTGATATGGAAGTTGATATGCTTCAATTTTGTGCATTGGATGCCAAGCTATCCAAACAAGCCGAAGAAAATGTGGTCGTGGGCGAAGGTTTTGCCAAGCGTAAACGTGTTTTGCTAGCAGAAGATGACCCTATAGGGCAAAAACTTATGCGAAAATCTTTGGCGCGTGTTGGTTTTGATGTTTCTGTTGCATCCGACGGTATTACAGCATTAAAAATGGCAGAGGAAAGCCTGTATGATTTGATTTTACTTGATATGCAAATGCCAGGTATGGATGGTGCCATGGTTGCAGAGCGGTTTCGGCGCTTTGAAGCAGAGCAACAACAGGAGCATACACTTATTATTGGATTAACAGCACATGCGCTTGATGAAGTTGAGCAGTGTTGTTTTGAAGCAGGTATGGATGATTTTCTTACCAAACCTGTAGATGTGGGCTATGTCATGCGACGATTAGAACAGCATTTGATGTGATACTATCCAATTGAGGAATCACGAGTATCAAGGTGGGGTTGGTTATGACAATATCTAAGCAAGATATGAAGCAGTTGATGTATGTGTTTTCACATGATTTGCGTAATCCATTGGTGAATATGCGAGCCTTGATTC
>JALUWH010000268.1 GCA_027019685.1 Ghiorsea sp.
TATTGTTGCGCTATGTGCCACTCACAGCCAATCGCTTGGCTGGTATTGTATCGCGTGGCGGCTCGATTATGGCGAAATGGTGTTTATCACATCACAAAGAAAACTTTTTATACACCCATTTTGAAGATATTTGCGAAATTATGAAGGCGTATGATGTGTCTTTCTCATTGGGTGATGGTTTACGCCCTGGCGCGATTGCCGATGCCAATGATGAAGCGCAATTGGGTGAGCTCAAAACCTTGGGTGAGCTTACCAAAATTGCTTGGAAGCATGATGTGCAAACCATGATTGAAGGACCTGGGCATGTGCCTATGCAAATGATTAAGGAAAATATGGATTTACAGCTTGAATATTGTGATGAAGCGCCATTTTATACACTTGGTCCACTCACCACTGATATTGCACCTGGCTATGATCATATCACATCGGGTATTGGTGCAGCGCAAATTGGCTGGTATGGCTGCGCTATGCTTTGTTATGTAACACCTAAAGAACATTTAGGACTACCTAACCGTGACGATGTGAAAACGGGTGTGATTACCTATAAAATATCAGCCCATGCTGCTGATTTGGCGAAAGGACATCCCGGCGCACAACAGCGCGATGATGCATTATCCAAAGCACGTTTTGAATTTCGTTGGGAAGATCAGTTTAATTTGTCGTTAGACCCTGATACGGCTAAATCCTTCCATGATGAAACCCTACCCAAAGATTCGGCTAAGGTGGCGCATTTTTGCTCCATGTGTGGGCCTAAATTTTGTTCCATGAAAATCACGCAAGATGTGCGCGATTATGCAGCCGAGCATGGCTTTGATGGTTCGCAAGCCATTGAGGAAGGTATGAAAGAGCAGTCTGAAACCTTTAAAGAGCAGGGCAGCGAGATTTATCACAAAGCTTAGGCTATAATTTATTGATAGAAGGCAACTATTCAGAATGTTATATTCAAGGTGTCATTCCGAGCGATGTCGAGGAATCTTGCATAAGGCTTACGCTAAAAGATGTCTCAACTACGTTCGACATGACACATTAACAGGTGATTCAATATACATGCTGAATAAATGTGATAGAAGGTCATAAGGAGTTTTCTATGTTAAAAGCGCGTGATATGATGAATGTTGAGCCACCTTATTGTGCTTTGGATACATCCATTGAGGATATTTCCAAACGCTTTGTGGAA
>JALUWH010000269.1 GCA_027019685.1 Ghiorsea sp.
CACGGAAATATGCTGCAATAGCAGTCATTTCTTTAGAATTACGCTCAAGTTGCTCACCTTGCATCGGATTTAACATGCAATAGTTAATCATCTGGTCAAGTGTGACCACATCATCAACCATTTTTACGTAATGTGGGTAATTTTGACGTTTTTCTAGGTTTAAATCACTATAACCTGCATGACAAGATAGACATGCCAAGCCTGATTTACCTAGTGTTTCGTCTTCCCATAATTTTTTGCCCGCAGTGGCAGCTTGTTGGAAATTCTTAAAGCTACCACTTCTTATCTTTTTTGATGAGTTATCCATGGAACAAGGGTTCATGCCACAAGGATTACATGGATTCATTTTATGGTGTTTTTTCATACTGCAAGGGTTGCATGGGTTCATTTTATGATGTTTTTTCATACTGCATGGATTGCATGGGTTCATTTTATGATGTTTTTTCATATCGCATGGATTCATGCTACATGGGTTATGTTTCATTTTATTCATACTGCATGGGTTGCATGGGTTAGAGCCCGCAATGGCAGTGCCCGAAACACCAAACATTAGCCCTAAAGCCATGATTAACATTAGTTTTTTTAACATTATACTCTCCTCATCCTACCTGTTATTTTCAGCATATTTCACCTGCTGATTACCCCTGTAGTCGATGCCACTTGCTAAGCCTTACAATGATTCTAAACTTTGCCAAAGACAGATTGGAAAAACTGACTGGGTATGAGGAGCAAATATGAAACGAGTACTTGTACCATTTACCACAGGCGTAGAAGAAATCGAATTGGTTGCCATTGTAGATATTTTGCGTCGAGCTGATGTAGAAGTCTGTATGGCTAGCCTTGATGGTAAACCTGTTGTAGGCCGCTCTGGCATTACACTTGGCGCAGACCAACATATTCAAGACTGTGTGAATACGCCTTGGGATATGGTTGTTTTACCAGGTGGCTTACCCAATGCACAATTGCTTCAAGAAAGCGCAATCGTGAAAGACATCATGTGTAAACATTCAGCACAAAATAAAACTGTGGCTGCTATTTGCGCAGCTCCTGTTGCTTTGGCACATTTTGGGCTCACCGCAAACAAACAGGTGACATCCTACCCATCCTTTGCAAAGGATATGCAACAACTACAACCTTCTTCTCAATATCA
>JALUWH010000270.1 GCA_027019685.1 Ghiorsea sp.
CATCCTGCTGCGTATCAATGCCAACTTTGATATTCATGATGCACAAACCACTTTTTCAGGTGGTTCAAAGAAATTTGGTATTGACGAGGAACAATTGGATGCTGCGCTTCCACAAATTCTAGCCTTGGACAAACTTAACTTTCGTGGTTTACATGTGTATGCCGCTAGTGGTGTATTAAATGTGGATGATTTATTACACAACTGTAAATTGGTCTTTGATTTAACCCAGCGCATTGAAACACAATACCAAGGTGTCACATGTGATATTATTGATTTTGGTGGTGGTTTTGGCGTGGACTACCTCGAAGAAGGCATAGACTTTGCAGCCCAAGCTTATGCCGATGGTCTTGCAGCGATGATTCAAGATTATGGCTTTAAAAATCGTCATTTTGTTTTAGAACTTGGTCGCTGGTTGGCGGCAGAATGCGGCTGGTTTTGCACTGAAATCATCGACATCAAAACAAGTCGTGGCAAGAAACAAGTGATTTGCGCAGGAGGCATCAACCATTTCCGCCGCCCTGCTGCCCTTGCCATCAATCACCCCACAAGCATTATCAACATGAACAAACCTAAGCTTTTTGATGGACAAGAATCCATACACCAAGAAAAAGTATATTTTGGTGGTCCGCTGTGTACCAGTGCAGACAAACTGGCAAATGATGTCTATATTGAAGAGGCACATATTGGTGATATTGCCGTATTTGGTTTGGCAGGTGCTTATGGCTTAAGCATGTCCAACACGGGCTTCCTTAGCCATGCTTTACCGCAAGAAATTGTTGTCACACATTAAAAAGGAAAACTATGAGTATTTCAAATGAAACTATGATGACACCACGCGAAATTGTTAGTGAATTGGATAGGTTTATTATTGGTCAGTTTGATGCCAAACGTGCAGTTGCGATTGCTTTGCGTAATCGCTGGCGCAGACAACAAATCAGCTCGCCAATGCGTGAAGAAATCACGCCAAAAAACATACTTATGATTGGTTCAACAGGCGTAGGCAAAACAGAAATTGCTCGCCGCCTAGCCAAGCTTGCAAAAGCACCCTTTATTAAAGTAGAAGCCACCAAATATACCGAAGTTGGTTATGTTGGGCGTGATGTGGAGTCTATCATTCGTGACCTACTCGACACTGCCA
>JALUWH010000271.1 GCA_027019685.1 Ghiorsea sp.
GTCCCAATATTGAAGAGACAGCTAACCTTGCCAAAGCGATTTCAATTCCTGTGATTGTATCAGGTGGTGTGGCGAAGATGGATGATGTGTTAAACTGTGCCAAACATGTAGATGATGGTATTTGTGGTGCGATTACAGGTCGTGCAATTTATGAAAATACCATTGATTTCAAAAAAGCGATGGAGCTTCTATAAATGTTATCCAAGCGTATTATTCCTTGCCTTGATGTTGCACATGGTCGTGTGGTTAAAGGCGTACAGTTTGTTGATATTATTGATGCTGGCGACCCCGTTGAAGCTGCCATCAAATATGATGAGCAGGGTGCTGATGAACTAACCTTTTTGGATATTCGCGCCAGCCATGAAAGCCGTGATACCCTTTATCATATGGTCACCGAAGTTGCTGAACACGTGTTTATGCCGCTCACAGTAGGTGGCGGCGTCAAAGCACTCAAAGATATTGAAGGTTTATTGCATGCGGGTGCAGATAAAGTGTCGATTAACACCGCAGCGATTTTTAATCCTGAATTGGTCAAAGAAGCCGCCGAGCGCTTTGGTTCTTCAACAATTGTTGTTGCAGTTGATGCCAAGCGTGTAGATAACCACTGGGAATGTTTTACCCATGGTGGGCGTAAAGAAACAGGCATCAATGCCGTAGAATGGGCAAAACGTATGTCAGATTATGGTGCAGGCGAAATTCTTTTAACAAGTATGGATGCTGATGGTACCAAAGCAGGTTATGATATTCCGCTTACTCGTGCTGTATCCGATGCGATTTCAGCTAATGTGGTGGCATCAGGCGGCGTAGGTACGCTAGAGCATATGGCAGAAGGTTTAACGCAAGGTAAAGCTGATGCTGTGCTTGCAGCATCTATTTTTCACTTTGGTGAGTTTACCATTGCTGAAACCAAACAGTATTTAGCGGGTAAAGGTATTCCTGTACGTTTATAAGTCGAAAAACAATAGCGTTTCCCAAGAATGTTTGGTTACCCTTATATTTTTTTAGTCTATGGGTGCCACACTGGATGTTTATGCATCACTTTTTCAAATAGCGAGCTTTCTAGGTGAGTATTTAACCATGTTTGTAGTTTAGGATAGGGAGCTTTGTCAAACCATGCTTTATCTACAAAAGCAAATTGACGAATAAAGGGAAAAATAGCGAAATCGGCAAGCGTTGGTTGATTGCCAAATAAAAAGGTAAACTGGCACAACTGTTGTTCTAGTTTTTGAAGGAAAAACTCAGCTTGTAAACGATAATCATTTTGTGAATATTCTGGGAACCGGTCGGCATATTTGTATTTATCCAGCCAAGGTTTGAATGCATTGTCATTGTTTTCAATCAAGGTTAATGCTTCTTCTTGGCACCTTAACCAACCTTGTGGGTCATGTTGTTGCAATGCCCAAAGCATGATCTCTAAGCTTTCATCAATGACTTGTACATCTTCAAGAACCAATACAGGGACAGTGCCTTTGGGGGATACATCAAGCATGGCTTGAGGTTTGTTTTTTAGTAGAATTTCGCGGTGTTCAAGTTGTATGCCTGCATATATCAGTGCAAAACGCGCACGCATGGCATAAGGGCAGCGGCGGAAGGAATAAAGAATAGGTTTCATCTTGGGGAACTTCTAACACACGAAGAGTGTCTATCAAGTTGAATCATGGAAAGTAAGGGTAATTAAGGGTAATGGATTTGCACTATTTCTTATGCAGTTTACCATGCAAAGATTAGTTAACGAAAGAAAAACAACCATCTATTTTACATAGGTTGCCTTTTTTTATGCCAAGACTTTAGAGTAGGGCATGGTTGAAAATGTGAAAGATATGTTGTTTATCCAAAAAGATGCTGCGCCGTTTGCTTTTGATGCGGATGTAACACGTGTATTTGAGGATATGATTCAACGCTCTGTACCGGGTTATGGCTTAACGCTGCAGATGATTTCTGTGATTGCAGGGCTTTATACCCAAGAAAATAGTAAATTATATGATTTGGGTTGTTCATTGGGCGCATCTACACTTGCCTTGGCGCATGGCATTAAGGTTGGTGGTGTGCAAATTATAGGGGTCGACAATTCGCAAGCTATGCTGGATAAATGTGCCGTTCATATCACCTCAAGCCCTGTGCCTGTGAAGCTTGAACATGGTGATATTCAGCATGTTAGATTTGAGGATGCATCTGTGGTTGTATTGAATTTTACGCTACAATTTATTGCCAAAGAGGAACGCTTAGCGTTGTTGCAACGTATTTATGCAGGTATGCGGCAGGGTGGGGTGTTGATTTTATCGGAAAAAGTGAGCTTTGCGGATGAATTTGTGCAAGATAAACATATTGCATTGCATGAGTCTTTTAAAAAAGCACAAGGTTATTCTGAGCTTGAAGTGAGCCGAAAACGTCAATCTTTAGAAAATGTGTTGATACCTGAACCTATTTCAGCGCATCATGCGCGCTTGCAGGCTGCTGGTTTTGCCAAGTCACAAACATGGTTTCAGTGTTTTAATTTTGTTTCGATGTTGGCGTATAAGACTGAAAAATAAAAAAAGTATGGTGAGGATATGATAAAAGGAATCAGGGAAGACATTCAAACCGCGTTTGAGCGTGACCCCGCAGCATGTTCTGTTTGGACAGTGCTCACTTGCTATCCAGGGCTTCATGCGATTTGGTTTTACCGTGTGGCTCATTCCTTTTGGCGTTTGGGCTTGCATTGGATAGCAAGGTTTATCATGCATATTGCCCGATGGCTCACAGGTATTGAAATTCATCCTGGAGCTACCATTGGGCGCAGGTTTTTTATTGACCACGGTATGGGTATTGTGATTGGTGAGACCACTGAAATTGAAGAAGACGTGACTTTGTATCATGGTGTTACATTGGGTGGTACGACATGGGTTGCAGAAAAACGACATCCTACCTTACAAAAAGGTGTGGTCATTGGTGCAGGTGCGAAGATTTTAGGCCCTATTACCATTGGTGAGCAATCAAGGGTTGGCTCTAATTCTGTGGTGCTTAAAGATGTGCCCGCGCATAGCACAGTGGTCGGTATTCCTGGTTCTGTGGTTGGTAAAACAGACACCATGTTAGAAGATGGTAAAATTAATCTTGATCACCATTTAATGCCCAATCCCGTGGCAGAAGCGATTAAACATGTGTTGCAGATGGTGGATGATGTGAATGCACGCGTGGATAATATTCAAGTTGATACTGAAAAGTGCAGTGTAAAAGAGCCGAAGCAAGAGAAAGATATAGCTAAAGATATGAAAAAAGAGCACGATAAAATTCAGAAGTTTTTAGATGGGGAAGGTATTTAAGGAAGCTATGTTTGACGCATAGACACCGTTCCTTACGTTCAGCAGTATGTCCTTAAACAAGGTGGTTAGCGATGATTGCAAATTTGCTAATGACATTATAAATCTTGACGCTAAAGTGCGCCATCCTTATTGGAGGTTTATTGAAATGGCAACAGTTATTCGCTTACAACGTGGTGGACGCAAAAAGCGCCCTTTTTATGCAGTAGTCGTGATGGACTCACGCAATCGTCGTGATGGTGCGTTCATTGAAAAAGTGGGCTACTTCGACCCTTGTAAAGACCCGGAAGTGATTGAGTTGGATATGGAAGCTATCAAGAAGTGGACCGATACAGGTGCGCAAGTATCTGATCGTGTTGCATATCTAATCAAACAATCTTCTAAAGCTTAGTTTGTTATACATTGGCGACATTCTCAACCCGCATGGGTTGAAGGGTTCGCTTATTGTGTTTTCGCATACCCGGCCTGCTAACGCAGTTGCCGGGTATTTGCGTTGGTACATAGGCAAAGAAGAATCCCAAGTCACGGAATATACAGTTGTGGACTGTCATCAGCACAAAAAGCGTATTTTGGCTAAACTTGAAGGCATTGAACACATCAATCAGGCAGAAGCTTTGAAGGGTATGAAGATTTTTGTGCCTGAAGATGAAGTGGAAGTTGATGAAGATGAATTTCTTTGGCAAGACTTGATTGGCTGCATTGTGGTTGACCAAGTAGGTAACAAACTTGGCGAGGTTACAGCTTTGCATGAATACGGTGCACAAGATAATTTAGAAATAAAAACCACAAAAGATATGGATGAATCGGGTGAGTGGTTATTACCCTTTATTGAAGATGTGATTGTGGAAGTAGATTTGGATGCACGAAAGATTCAAGTTGAACTGTTAGACGGAATGGACGCATGTTTCTCACCCAGATCTTAACTTTATTTCCTGAGTTTTTTGATTCACCATTAAGTTGCTCAATTCCCAAGCGTGCCATTGCCGATGGTGCGGTTTCTGTGGATTGCATTCAAATTCGTGATTTTGCCAAAGGTAAACATAAAAATGTGGATGATGCGCCATATGGTGGCGGGCCAGGCATGCTGATGAAGGCAGAGCCTGTGGTTGCTGCAATTGCTGAAGCAAGAAAGCGACAGCCCAATACGCATGTGGTGATGCTTACACCTACAGGTAATACATTTAATCAAGCTAAAGCTTTGGAATATATTGATAAAGAAAGTATCACTTTATTGTGTGGTCGTTATGAAGGTTTTGATGAGCGCATTGTTGATTATGTGGATGAAGAATTATCTTTGGGTGATTATGTGCTTTCAGGTGGGGAGCCTGCGGCGATGTGTGTATTGGATGCTGTGATTCGTCTTTTGCCAGGTGTGCTGGGCAGCCCTGAATCGGCGGTGTTGGATTCATTTACTGAAGAAGGTATGGTGGATTGGCCACATTATACACGCCCTGAAGTGTTTGATGGTAAGGCTGTGCCTAAAGTTTTGCTTAGTGGTGACCATGCCAAGATACAGGCTTGGCGCGAGGAACAAGCAAGGTTAAGAAGCTTAAAGCGTAAGGCTAGTAAATAAGTAAGAGGACTTAAATATGCATTTAGGTGTAAATATCGACCATATCGCCACATTAAGGCAAGCAAGGCTTACAACTTACCCTTGCCCCATCCAAGCTGCAAAAGACTGCTTAGAAGCAGGTGCTGATGGCATTACAGCGCACTTGAGAGAAGACCGCCGTCATATCCAAGATAAAGACATGGAAACCCTTGCTGCCATGGCAAAAGCAGGTGAGTTGCACTTAAATATGGAAATGGCTGCTACCGATGAAATGGTAAGCATTGCTTGCAAGCTTCAACCACAAGCGGTGTGTTTGGTGCCTGAAAGTAGGGAAGAGCTAACTACGGAAGGTGGATTGGATGTTGCAGGGCATTTAGTGCGTATGACAGATGTTGTAGATCGCTTAAATGATGCAGGGTGTGCTGTGTCTATGTTTATCGACCCTGATACCAAACAAATTGATGCCAGCAAACAAATTGAAGCTGCTGTTATTGAGTTACATACAGGTCATTATGCCAATTTTGAAGGCGCACAACAGCAGTTAGAACTCAAAAGTATTCAAGAAGCTGCCAGATATGCGGATGGTTTAGGTTTAGTTGTGCATGCTGGTCATGGTTTAACTTTAGACAATACAAAACCTATGGTGAATATCCCTGAAATCATTGGGTTAAATATTGGTCATGCTATTGTTGCAGATGCTCTTTTTGTTGGAATGAAACAAGCAACAGCTAATTTTAAGGCTTTAATGCAACGATAAAATAACCCCTTTTCCTACTCTTCTTTGAGCATGAAAATAGATGGTTGACACATGAAACCTTGGCGATAAAGTTCGCCGCGTCTGAAACGACTATGTCCCCATCGTCTAGTCGGCCTAGGACACCGCCCTTTCACGGCGGCAACAGGGGTTCGAATCCCCTTGGGGATGCCAGTTAACCCCAGTTATGGAAACATAGCTGGGGTTTATTTTTATCCACTATCCATTGCGTAAAGCTTTTTCTTTTCAGATGTCAGGTTGAAATGATGTTTTATAACCTTTGAGAAATTTCGCACTAGAGTGCTCAAGCTTGTTTCGTTATATTTTGCTATAAATTATTATATCAGTAATCAAAATCTATACCCAAACCTAGAGAATAATAAGGTGTTGAGTAGTCAGATAACCTTTCCATAGGTCCATTGTGTATTTTTAGATACCAAGGAATGCTCCACGAATCACTTTTAGAGCCTGATAGTATGGTGAGTTTGAAATCAATAGATGCACCTGCCAAACCTTTGTCACCAACCGTGAAATCCAGCCCTACACCTATAGAGTCCAAAACGCTTTTGAAAATAGGCTCATCAAATCTTTCTGAGAATGAAAGGGTGATACGGTCATAATCACTAAATTTTGTTTGTGTTCCTGCAAGAGGTCCCCATGTAATTGATGCTTCTTCGTCTTTTTGTTTGACGTATATTTTATAGTTTACAAGGAATGTACCTTGGTCGGTTAACCCTTTGCCACCTAAGGCTAGGGTGATGTAGTTGCCAGACCTGCTTAGAGCATCAAAGTATTCGTGTTTACCTTGGTTGTACTCAACTTGTGTTAGATATTCACCCGCAGTATTTTTTAAGTCTGCGCTAATTACTTGCCCATTGGATCTATGTTCAAGGCTAATACCCCACCAACCTATGGCTTGCGAAAGGTCTGTGTTTTCCCAAACAAAATGAATCGCAGGGTTGTTTAACCTGTTAATGATTGGTTTGGATGCACGCACAGTATCGTTGCCCGTATCATACATATAAAAATCAAATGCAGTTGTATAGCTAAAAAAGATATTCATGCCACCGACATCTTGAGAAGGGCATAAAGTTTGTTTTAGAAACTTCCCTGGTTTATTGCTGCAGTTAAAAAAGTCATAACGAAAGGAGAAATTACCTGCCAATGCCTTTTCATCGCCACCAGATGTTTGTTGCACAATTAATACTTCATTGTCTTTATATGGGTGAAAGCGTCCGTTTTCAGCCGCATAAACATGACTAAAGGGTAAAATAAGTACCAAAAGTATGATGTTAAACAAAAAC
>JALUWH010000272.1 GCA_027019685.1 Ghiorsea sp.
CATCATCTCGCAATAAATTCTCAGCCACAGTCATCTCAAAATCATCGGCTATATCTTCAGCAACCAACATTCTGGCAATACGCGCTGGATTATTTTCAGGGCTGGTAAATGTGATGATTTTTCTATGCTGCATACATGCTTTAAACAGCGGATAAAGCCCGTGTTCCTTGCTTGGGTTGTCCGCCCATTCACCTGCATCTTTGGTATGCACCGAGCAAATATAAGCATCCTGCCAACTCACCCCCACACGCGCACAAGCCAATTGCAGCGCAGACACATTGGGGCGAATATCAAGCTTAGATAAGCCGATTTTCTTTTTCAAATAATTGGCGATGCCATGACACAGCGGGTCGCCCGTGGCTAAAACCACCACGGTTTGCTGTTTCGCCAAAGCATGCTCAATGCGCATGGGGACATCTTTTAGATGACCTGTTAAATCAAAGGTTTCTGCACCTGATTGAAGTTCCGCAGCAAACAATTCGAGTACACGGGTACCACCAATCACCACATCAGCTTGGTTCAGCAACTCCAAAGTATCAGGTGCAAGCCCTGCAATACCATTATCCAATACGCCTAAAACTACGCAGCGCTTCCCCCTCTCCTTCTTAGAGGGACAAGGTGAATGCCGTAGGCAGAGAGAGTGCCCTGGGGTAGAGGGTTGGGGTGAGGGAGTATTTAATACATTATTTTTTTTCATCAACCCTCACCTGTATCCTCTCCCTTCAAAGGGAGAGGAAAAGAATTTACATCAGCCAAAGGATTACCTGAAAAATCACACACCATCACCCGCACGCTAAACTCACTGGGATAACGCTCTTTTAAGGTTGCAATTGTGCGCTCTGCCAAAGCGATATAAAACTTATCCGCCAAACCAATTTCTTCTAATTTCTCTGCGGCAAATCGTGCTGTTTCGGCTGCTCGAATCTCTTCGCATAACGCTGTCGATGCGCCAATTTCTGCCGCTAATTCCGCCAATAAATCGGTATTTACGGCTTTGCGGTTGGCATGGGTAATCACTTCGCCTTGTGCCATTTTGGTGAGTTTTCCAACCATGCCACCAATAATCACATGCTTGATACCTTCTTTTTTGCAGGTATCCAGCGCAGGGCCTAAGA
>JALUWH010000273.1 GCA_027019685.1 Ghiorsea sp.
ACATGATATTCAGGTCAGCATTTCTTTGGCAACAGGGCATGATGATTGGCATGGACCTGTAGGTTATGTGCAACATGCACTACAAGCAGATGCGCCAAACCCTGAGAATACGGTGGTGTGTTTGGCAGGTATGAATGTGATGGTGGACGCATGCACCGAAACATTGTTAGAATTGGGTTTTAATGAACAACAAATCTTGCTCAATTTCTGAGGTTTCACTACCTCTTCTCGCACTCGACATTGGCGGGAAACGTATTGGTGTTGCTGTTTCCGACCGTTTAGGTTTTTCTTGTCGTGGTATCACATGTTTATTCCGCAACGACCAAGGTTGGCCTCGCCAAGTGAATAAATTGGCTGCTGAATATGGTATCAAAGCCTTGGTGGTTGGTTTACCAAAAAACATGGATGGCACCGAGGGTAGTCAGGCAGAAGATTGCCGAAAAGCTGCTGCGCAACTAGCCAAAACCACTGATTTACCTATTCTTTTTCAAGATGAGCGGCTTTCAACGTGGACAGCCAAAGAGCGGTTGTTTGCCCAAGGTTTAAACGAGAAAAAAGTACGTGCCAAGCTTGATCAAACAGCAGCAGCTGTATTTTTAGAAGATTTTATTGCGGCAAACAAATCCTTAACGGAGAAAAAACATGCCTAAACCTTTATTTGGACTTAAACATTTATTTGGCATCGGCGACCTTAGCCGAGAACAAATCACATCACTGGTCAATTTGGGTGATGATTTTATCGACATCAACAGTCGCAGTGTCAAAAAAGATGCCACGCTTCGTGGGCGCACAGTAATTAATCTATTCTTTGAAAACTCGACCCGCACCCGCACCAGCTTTGAAATTGCAGGGAAACGTTTATCTGCTGATGTCATCAATATTTCAGCTTCTACATCAGCCACCAAAAAAGGTGAAAGTTTATTGGATACAGGGCAAACCCTTGCTGCCATGCAGCCGCATGTGTTGGTGATTCGTCATTCCGTGGCAGGGACTTGCGAGTTTTTATCGGAGTTTTTAGAAGATACTGCCTTAATTAACGCAGGTGACGGTTCGCATGAACACCCCACACAAATTTTAACCGATTTACTTACGCTTAAACGCAGCATGGGCGATATACAAGGCAAAACCATGACCATCGTTGGCGATATTGCCCACTCTAGGGTTGCCCGCTCGCATATGTTAGCCGCCAAAATTATGGGATATAACGTGCGCATTGTTGCGCCTAAGACATTATTGCCAGCCTTTGTGGAAAACTATGGTTGCGAAGTGTTTCATGATTTTGATGCTGCACTCAAAGGCACTGATATTCTTTATATGTTGCGTGTGCAAACCGAGCGTTTAACCACCAACTGTTATTTCCCATCGATTCGAGAATACCATGAAACCTATGGCTTAAATATGAAACGCCTGAAAGCTGCGGGTGACCATTGCATGGTCATGCATCCAGGCCCCATGAATCGCGGCGTTGAGATTGCTACAGATGTAGCGGATTCCATGAAAAGCCTAATTTTAGAACAAGTTGAGCATGGCGTAGCAGTGCGCATGGCTGCACTTACAGCACTATGCGGTGGGGCGACTGAGGAATGATTGTTTTGAACCACGAAACACACGAAGAGCACGAAGGTGAGTATAAGGGTTTATCCAGTCATGTGGTTAACGTGGTTTTAAATATTCATACAAGCAGTAAACTTGATAAAAAAGGATAATGCTGTGAAAAACTTTGTGTTCTTCGTGGTGAACTAATATGACAGGTATTTTAATTACAAATGCTCGTGTGATTGGTTCTGCAAATCAAGTAAGTGAGAGCGACAGAGGGATGATTGGTTTGAACCACGAAGCACACAAAGAGCACGAAGATGGAATTTGATGATTTATCCAACCGTGTGATTGGTGCAGCTTTAGAGGTTCATAAAAATTTAGGTGCAGGGCTATTGGAGTCCGCTTATGAAGCGGCTTTAGCATACGAGTTACAAGAGAGAAATATAAGTTTTAAACAACAGGCTTCACTGCCTGTACAATATAAAAATATTGAAATTGATTGTGCATACCGTATTGATTTGTTGATAGAAAATATGCTGATTGTAGAGCTTAAAGCTGTAGAAAAAGTATTACCTATCCACCAGGCACAATTGATGACGTATATGAAGTTAGCCAATATTCCAACAGGA
>JALUWH010000274.1 GCA_027019685.1 Ghiorsea sp.
TGCATACCGTATTGATTTGTTGATAGAAAATATGCTGATTGTAGAGCTTAAAGCTGTAGAAAAAGTATTACCTATCCACCAGGCACAATTGATGACGTATATGAAGTTAGCCAATATTCCAACAGGACTATTGATCAACTTTAATACAAAATTATTAAAAAACGGCATTAAAAGGGTAGTGCTATGAAAAACTTCGTGTTCTTCGTGCTCTTCGTGGTGAACTAATATGACAGGTGTTTTAATTACAAATGGTCGTGTGATTGATTCTGCAAATCAAGTAAGTGAGGGCGACAGAGGGATGATTGGTTTGAACCACGAAGCACACGAAGAGCACGAAGATGGAATTTGATGATTTGTCCAACCGTGTGATTGGTGCAGCTTTAGAAGTTCATAAAAATTTAGGGGTAGGCTTATTGGAGTCAGCTTACGAAGCAGCTTTGGCATACGAGTTACAAGAGAGAAATATAAGTTTTAAACAACAGGCTTCACTGCCTGTACAATATAAAAATATTGAAATTGATTGTGCATACCGTATTGATTTGTTGATAGAAAATATGCTGATTGTAGAGCTTAAAGCTGTAGAAAAAGTATTACCTATCCACCAGGCACAATTGATGACGTATATGAAGTTAGCCAATATTCCAACAGGACTATTGATCAACTTTAATACAAAATTATTAAAAAACGGCATTAAAAGGGTAGTGCTATGAAAAACTTCGTGTTCTTCGTGCTCTTCGTGGTGAACTAATATGACAGATATTCTAATTACAAACGGTCGTGTGATTGACCCTGCAAACCAAGTGGATGAAGTCTGCGATGTATGGATTGAAAATGGGAAAGTTTCAGGGGTTGGTAAGTTTGATGGTACTGCCAAGCAAACCATTGATGCCAAAGGATTGATTGTTTGCCCAGGGCTGATTGATATGCATGTGCATTTAAGAGAGCCTGGCGAAGAGTGGAAAGAAGATATTGAATCGGGATCGCAAGCTGCGGTGGCAGGTGGTATTACCACGATTTGTACCATGCCCAACACTGAGCCGTGTATTGACCACGCAGGTATTGTGTTGCAAGTCATTGCACGCGCCAAAGAAATTGGTTTATGTAATTTGCGCCCGATTGGTGCCGTAACGCGAAACCTTAAAGGCACGGAATTAACCGAAATGCGAGAACTATCGCGCTCTGGTGCGGTTGCATTTTCTGATGATGGTAAACCGATTTGGCATGCAGGTGTGATGCGAAAAGCATTGGAATATTCATCCAGCTTTGGTTATTTGATTATCCAACATGCAGAAGAAAAGCAATTAACCGATGGTGGTTCGGTGAATGAAGGGTGGGTGTCCACCCAGCTTGGTGTGCAAGGTATGCCTGTGGAAGGCGAAGACAGCATGATTGCACGGGATATTATGCTGACCCGCCGTGCAGATGCACGTTATCATGTGGCACATATTTCTTCTAAAGGTGCAGTAGAGCAAGTTCGTTTGGCACAAAAAGAAGGGTTGAAAGTCACCACAGAAGCAGCCCCTCATCATTTTGCACTTACTGAAGATGAGGTATTGAACTTCAATGCCGATGCCAAAATGAGCCCACCGCTGCGCACGGAAGAAGATAGGCTGGCTGTGATTGAAGGCTTAAGAGATGGTACGATTGAAGTGATTGCGACTGACCACGCACCACACCATGAAGATGATAAACGCTGTGGATTATCATGCGCGGCATTTGGCATCGTGGGCTTGGAAACTATGCTTCCCATTTCATTGGATTTAGAACGCGCAGGCATGCTTTCCATGTCTGACCTTATTGCTAAAATGACATCTAATCCTGCAAAATTATTGAATATTCCTGAAGGTTCGTTGTTGCAAGGCAATGCAGCAGATATTTGTATTTTTGACCCTAAAACGGAATGGACACTAGACCGTGAGAAATTATTCTCTAAAGGTCGCAATACACCTTGGCATGGTAGAACGATGACAGGCAAAGTGGTATATACACTTAAAGATGGGCGAGTGGTGTTTGAACAAGGCACAATAATTGTTTAATGCTCGTGCCTAAAGGTAACGACAGGAGAAACATACATGGATAATGTTTATTCCCAAACCTTCAAAGTGAAAAGAGAGGATTGTATTTCAACTCTTGATAGTTCTCTTCCTGACCTTTTAGGAACTTATACTCTCGTTAAGTGGATGGAAATAGTAAGTGCTAAAAATATCAACCAACACCTTGATGAAAAACATATATCTGTTGGTGAGAAATTATCCATTGAGCATAGTGGTATGGTAAAGAATAATGCTTCTGTACAAATTATGTCTGTAATCCAAGCCCAAAATAATAGAAATGTATCATTTATAGTCGAAGCAAAAAGTGATAATAAAGTTGTTGCTAAGGCCGAGCATCACAGAGTTTTAGTCCCTAAAAAGCTTATTGATAGGCTTTTTAGAAAATAAAGATTCTTCTCACACTTTAAAGAAAACTAGCGCCTAAGCGATTCAAAGTTTGCACCAAAAAGCTTTCCAAGAAAATGATAGCAATGATGGCGATAATAGGTGACCAATCCATCCCGCCAAAATAGGGTACGCGCTTGCGGATAGGGAATAAGATAGGTTCAGACATTTGGTTAATCATACGCACGATAGGATTGTAGGGGTCGGGAGATACCCATGATAACACCGCACGTGCAATGATGACGATTTTAGCTAAGAAAAGAACAATACCCAATATGCTTGCGAGCGCTTGCAATAAATAACCCAGAATAAACATTAGCTTAACTCCTTAGACCGCTTGCTTGCTGCTTGCACCCCTTTGCGTACAGCTGTTGGAAATTCACTTTCATACATGGCATCTAGCGCTGCTTGTGTGGTGCCACCAGGGCTAGTGACTTGTGCCCTTAGTGTTGCCGCATCCCTACCACTTTCTGCGAGCATTCTACCTGCACCCATGGCTGTTTGGTTGGCAAGTTTGGCAGCTAAATCTTTAGGTAAACCTAATGTCTCACCTGCAGCTTGTAATGTTTCAGCAAGTAAAAAGAAATAGGCAGGACCACTGCCTGACACAGCAGTCACGGCATGTAATAAACGCTCATCATCCACCCATGCAGTTTCACCTGATGCACCAAGAATATATTCAGCAATATCTTTATGCTGCTGCTCTGTTTCACCAAACAATACCGACATACCAGCGCCCAGTAATGCAGGCGTATTGGGCATAACACGAATCAAAGCCAAATGATCGCGGCGGGCATAATCTTTCATTTTCTGAATACCCACACCTGCTGCAATACTAACAACTGTCGCACCTTCTGGGATACGATTGCCAATTTCAGCTAAAACACTTTCAATCACCTGTGGTTTAACAGCCAAAACAATAACTTGAGCACCTTCAATAGCATCAACATTATGCGCTGATGTTTGAATACCATAATGCTCAGCAAGCTCTGCTAAACGTGATTCACTAGTATCCGTTACTGTGATGTTTTCAGCATGATGCCCAGCTTTAACAAGCCCAGCAATCAAGGCTTCTGCCATGTTTCCGCCACCGATAAATATTATCTTTTGTTGCTTCATAGTCACCTAATCTTGTCCAAAAATTTCTGAGCCAACCCGAATCATGGTCGCTCCTTCTTCTATCGCTATGCGCCAGTCATTGCTCATGCCCATGCATAAACCTTGCACATGAGGATACTGCCCTATGGCAGCATCTCTACATTCTCTTAACAAGGAGAATGCCAACTTTGCATCTCCACCTTTGGCAGCCATACCCATCAAACCGATAACTTCAAGCTCTTTTATAAGGTCGAGCTTTTGTAAAAACAAGAGCACATCATCAGGTTGAATACCTTGTTTTTGAGGCTCACCTGAAATATTGACCTGCACAAAGACGGGTAGTCTACGACCTTCAACATGTTTAGCGACTTCTTTTGCAGCTTCAATATCACAACAAGAGTGCCACATATAAGCAAAGCGCCCAATATATTTGGCTTTATTCTTTTGTAGTGGGCCAATCATATGCCAATGGGCTTGGGGATATTTTTGTGCTCTATCGCGTAAATTTTGTGGTTTTGCTTCGCCAAAGTCTAAATGACCTGCTTCTAATAATGTTTCTATATTGCTATCGCTAGTATATTTGGAGACGGCAATCAATTGGGCATCACCCATATTGGATTGTACATGTTTCCAACGTTGAATGAGTATTGATTCAGTCATCTTTTTTCACGCGTAACATAAAAAAGCTTAAGGCTAGGTAAAATATAACCGCTTGGGCAAGCAATAGTACCACGGTAATCATGGGGCTTTTAATCAAAGCCAATGCGGCAAGCCCCATCAATATGGAAAAACTAAGAATTAAAATGACAGCTTGAAGCTGACTGCAACCAAGAGACATCAAACGATGATGCAAATGGTCTTTACCCACATATTCAATCCATTCACGGAAGTTATGCACATCACCACGTACAATACGAGCAACTGTGGTATAAATAATATCGAAAATCATCACGGAAAAAATCAGTAATGGTGCAGCATAGGCTTTGATTGCACTATCTCCAGACCAGTCACCCATGACCGCAATCGATGCCATGACCCAACCTAAATAAGTGCTGCCTACATCACCCAAGAAAGAGC
>JALUWH010000275.1 GCA_027019685.1 Ghiorsea sp.
ACCAGACGATTCTAAAATGGTTACCTTGAGCACATCTCCTGTTGGTGCCAATGTTAAAGATACCAATGCTGGCTTGACCCTATCCATCATTTCCATAGGCACTTTCCATTGTTGCTCTACAGCTTTTTGCATACCAAGAATATAGCGGTTTATCTCTTGCTCGGATAATTGCCCTTGTAGTAAGTCTTGCAATACTTTTTTACTATTTGTTTTCGGCGTGGGAGCAGTATTTGTCTGAGGTTCTGGTGTCGATTCTAAAGGTGCAAAGGGGTCATAATCAGGTTCTTCAATCACCTTTTTCTTTTTGGGTTTGTGCGTAGTTTTGGCAGGTAGCACAGCCTTGGGTTTCTTTTTCGGTTGAGGTTTGGGCTTTGGTTTAGGCTTAACTTTTGGTTTCACCTTAGGTTTACTTTTTTCTTTTACTTCGGGTTTATGAATCATGGCTTGTAAGGTTTTTAAACTCACCATATTCACCTGAATCAAACGCTCAGGCATAGGTTTTCGCTCTGGCTGCCAAGCTTGAAGTATTGCAATCACAGCAATGACCAATACATGCAAGGTAAAAGCAAAAATAAAATCCCGTTTTTCAAGCATACATAAGTTGATTAATGCTGTGGCTCAGTGACCAAAGATATTTGTTGAATACCAGCAGCTTCCAAATCACCCATAATTCGTGCTACGTGTTCATAAGCTGTTTTTGCATCACCACGAATAAATACTGGCAGATTGGGTTTGGCTTTACGCATGGCTGCTACTCTTGGTGCAACCTGCTCTACCTTCACCTGATGATTTTGCATATACACATCACCATTTTTCTTAATTGAAATCACCAAAGGCTCTATTTGTTGGCGAATTTGTGGGGCATTGGCATCAGGTAAATCTACATTCACACCTTGGGTTAACATGGGAGCTGCCACCATAAAAATAATCAACAAAACCAACATCACATCCACCATGGGGGTGATATTGATTTGGGACATGGGTTTAAGCTCGTCATCCCATTGCGTATGTCGTTTACGTGGCTGCATATTATTTTCTTACATGCCGCGCAAGAATATTCATGAATTCATGGGTAAAATCATCCAGACTACCATTTAATGCCTTCATTTTTGCACTGAATGCATTGTATGCAATCACTGCGGGAATCGCCGCCAACAAACCAAAGGCTGTGGCAACCAATGCTTCGGCAATACCAGGTGCAACCGTTGCTAAAGATGTGTTTTGGCTGATGCCAATATTCTGAAAAGCATCAATAATGCCCCAAACTGTACCAAAAAGACCAATAAATGGTGCTGTTGCACCGACAGTAGCTAAAAATGATAAGTGCTGACCATATTGATCCATTTGTTTAGACCATGCCGTATCCATCGCATGACGCACGCTTAACATACCTGTTGCAGCCGTCACTTCACCTTCTTGCTGTTGTTGGGCTGCTTGCCTTGCTTTTAAGTATTCACGAAAAGCTTGCTGAAATATCATAGCCTGAGGACTTGCCTTCATAGCTTTGCTTGCAGCGAGCACTTTTTGCATGTCCGAGCCACCCCAAAACAAATCCGTAAACTTTGCGTCCTCTTGTTTTGCCTCTTTAAATGCTCGCCATTTATTAAAAATAATAGCCCAAGAAACAAAAGAAAGTATACACAACAAAATCAACACAAGCTGTACAACAATACCAGCATCCAGAATGAGCGTCCAAATGGACAAATGATGATTCACAGTTTCACTCATGTAATCTCCTTAAGTAAACGTGTCCGAATATATTCGGGTATTCGTTTTGCTTTGCCATCTTTACTAATCGTGGCAATGGTAATATCAGCAGTCACCAATACATCTTGGTTTCTGCATATATTTTGCTTAAATACGATTCGTGCGCCTTTTATTGCAACCAGTTGCGTTTCTACACAAATCAAATCATCAAAAATAGCAGGTCGTAAATAACGAATATCCGATTGTGAAAGTGCAAAGATAATATCGTCTTGCGCTGCAATTTCGCCTTGTTCAAACCCGCAACTACGCAAAGCTTCTGTTCTCGCTCTTTCCATAAATTTTAAATAGTTAGCATGATAAACCACACCACCACAGTCTGTATCCTCATAATATATACGAACATCCAGCTGATGCATGATTAATCATTCACCCGACAAAAGTATTCACGGAAATTCCATTCTGAAGTAAGCTCATAATAACAAGCTCTATCTTTGAATAGTTTTTTATTAAATTTTGTACCCAGCAATTCATTTTCTACAATATAATAATCATCGGTTTCTTCAACAATACGATAAGGGTAACTATCAGGACGAACATCCTCTTCACCATCAAGCACTGCGCTATACGTGTTTTCAGTATAAGTGATGGTTAAGCGCCCAAAAAAGTTTTTCTCCAAATAAGCTTTGGTTTCATCAGGTATATCTTTCATGCTATGCATAGATTCCAAAGTTTTGCTTTTATCCGACTTCCAACTCCCCACCAAAGAGTTTGCAGGTTTAGCATCACAGCCTGCAAGAAAAAGTGCAGTACAAACGCTTAAACTAAATAATGTAATTTTCATATCAATGTTCCTTGTTTATCGGGTTCGGGTAAATCCCGCTTTAAATGTGTATAGGCTAATGGTGTTGCCATGCGACCGCGTGGTGTGCGCGTGAGAAACCCTTCTTGCATCAAATAAGGTTCAAGCACATCTTCAATCGTATCCCGCTCTTCAGCAATGGATGCAGCCAAAGTATCAAGCCCTGTAGGCCCTCCACCATATTTATCAATCAAGGCTGCAAGAAGTTTACGGTCAAGGTAATCTAAACCATATTCATCCACATCAAGCCTATCCAATGCAGATGTAGCAACATCTAAGGTGATTTCACTATCATGCTCAACCTCAGCAAAATCACGAACTCGGCGCAGCAAACGATTGGCAATCCGTGGTGTACCGCGAGAGCGGCGTGCAACTTCTTCAGCACCAGTATCATTGGTTTTAATTTCCAACAGTGATGCAGAGCGTTTTACAATATGACTCAAATCCGCATGGTTATAAAACTCTAAACGCATCATCATGCCAAAACGATCACGCAACGGGTTGGTAAGCAAACCAGCACGTGTGGTTGCACCCAGCAAAGTAAACCGTGGCAAATCCATTTTAATCGAACGCGCAGCAGGCCCTTGCCCAATCATGATGTCGAGCTGAAAGTCTTCCATGGCTGGATAAAGGATTTCTTCAACCTGTGGGTTTAAGCGATGAATCTCATCAATGAATAACACATCACCTTCTTCCAAGTTGGTCAGCATAGCCGCCAAATCACCTGGTTTTTCAATCACAGGGCCTGAAGTAGAACGAATTTGCGCCCCCATTTCATTCGCAATAATGTTCGCTAGTGTGGTTTTACCCAAACCTGGTGGTCCATAAAGCAGTACATGGTCTAAAGACTCTTGGCGTTTGTTTGCAGCTTGAATAAAAACGGACAGGTTTTCACAAATTTTAGGCTGCCCAACATATTCTTCCAATGTTTTGGGACGAAGTGCAGAATCCCATACCTCTTCACCTTGGACAGCAGGCGCAATAACCCGCTCTTCCATATGACCATCTTGCATATCGTCATCATCAAAAGGTTCAAAGTTCATAAAGCTTTAAGTACTGCCCTAAACATGGCTTCAAAATCAAGCGAACTATCCACACTTTTAAGCACTTTATCAATTTGAGCTGGTTTATAACCCAAGTTGACCAATGCTGATTTTACATCGTGATGCAAGCCACCACCTATGCTTGCCATATTCTCATCGGCAGCAATAAGTTTACCCCTAAGCTCCAAAATCAGACGTTGTGCCGTCTTTTTACCAATACCAGGTGTTCGTGCAATGGCTACATCATCACTATTTTCAATAGCCTGCAGCAAATCAGTCGCATTCATGCCTGACATTAAGTTTAACGCCGTTTTTGCACCAATACCCGATACTTTGTTCAAACTACGAAACAAAGTGCGCTCTTTATGGTCGCTAAACCCAAACAATGTAAACTGGTCTTCACGCACATAACTATGAATTTGTAAGCTAGCTTGCTCCCCTACTTTTAAGCCCACCAGTGTTTGCATACTGACAAAAACTTCATAACCCACACCATTTATATTCAATACCACACTACCTGATGGGTCTAATTCAAGTACAGCGCCAGAAAGCCAACTAATCATTCATTCTCCCAAAATACACGCAGCGTATGATGCGTAGTCTTCAAACATTGAGCAAGCATGCAAGTAACCACTAAACGCCTGAATACAAATCAGGAAAAGCTTGCTGCAAACGCTCAACTTGCACCCGTAACTGACTGTATAAAGAAGCATCGGTAATTGGTAAATTCAATGGTTTACGCATAATAGACTCCGAACCAGGCACATGCGAACGGAAATTATCTTGCCATATACCATCATGCACATGACTTAAAGGCGCATCTAAAACCTGCATGCCACGCACATCTTGATGTTCCTCTGCCAAAAGCGAACTTAAACACAAATGAGAAATATGAATTAACATGGTGGAAGCCTGTATGTCTGGCGGCCAACTTTGTGGGTTTTGCCAACAAGGAAAGTGATGATAATAAATAAACCGGTGTACTTTTCTTGGTAATTTCCAATGCAATGCCAGCATCATACCAGCATCAATATGACTATAACCCAATACATCCAATTCCGCAGACAATACATCTTTACCAGCGTGAATTTCCGATTTTAGCTTATCTAACTTATCATCAGGTTCAGCATGCAATATCACCAGCTTACCAATATCATGTAAAAGACCAAACATGGTTGCCGATTGACTATCTACCACCTGACTATAATCAGAAAGTGTACTGGCAATCATAGCAACCGCTTGCCCGTGAAACCATAACCTACGTACATACTTGGATGATTTTTTAATACCACCAAACTCTGGGATGATTTCACCCAAAATAAGTGCCTCGGCACCACCCATACCTACCCGAGCTAATGCTAAAGCAACATCTGTCACAGGCTTTGCCCCTGCTGGCAAATAAGCCGCAGAGTTACATATTTCTAAAATATTAGCGGTTAAAACAGCATCTTGTACAATCACCTTAGCCAAATCTGCAGGTGAAGACTCAATATCATCAAAAATTGCCTGCACTTCATACCAAACTTCAGGCAATGGTGGTATTTTAGCAATAGCTTTGCGCAAATGCGTTAAGGTATCTCGGCTTAATGCTGGCGGATGCCGCATATCAAAGGGTGGTGATTCTGGGGCAGCAGGCGATTCAATAAGAAAAGCGCCCAGCAATGTATTGTATGAAATAGTATCGGTTATATCTTCTTCTACTGCTTCTTCTTCAGCTTCAATCATGGCTGCCGTGCTCTGCTCTTGATCCATCACGGTTTGATTTAAGTCAGACAGTGTTGAAACAGTATTTTCACCACTTTGCATATCAGCCAAATCAATGCTTACCCGCTGAGACTCACCAAGCGCTTCAATGTGCGACATCACTTCAGCACAATCTTTGGGGCGCTTCTCTGGTATTTTTTGCAGCAGGTGCATAATCAAATCATCAAGTGCATCGGGAATATTGGGGTTGAGTTTTTTGGGATGTTCAGCTTGATGCCTAACTTGTTTTTCCATAATTTCAAACTCGCCACCACCAGTGGACATAAAGGGTAAAATACCCGTTGCCATACGATACAACACAATACCAAAAGCATACAAATCTGTGAATGCACCAATCTCTTTACCCAAAATTTGTTCTGGAGCCATGTATAAATATGTACCAACGGTGATCCCACTTGCCGTAATATCTTCATTGCTAGTCGTTGATTTGGCTAAACCAAAGTCCATCAGCCGCACTTCACCTTGATCGGTTAAGAAAATATTGGAAGGTTTTAAGTCACGGTGAATAATGTTTTGCTCGTGGGCAACGGCTAAAGCAGAAAGCACAGCTTTAGCCACATAAATAACTTCACCCAATGGCAACTCACCTTTATGAATAACATATTCTTTAAGGCTACAACCGCGTAAAAGTTCCATGACCAACGCCATGACTTCACCCTCTTCGAGCACGTCTATGAGATGAATAATATTCGGATGTTCTAGTTTTTCATGCAACCGCATTTCACGCTTAAAGCGTTGCATATGCTGGGTATCACCAAAACTACTATGGTTCAGCAGTTTAATGGCAACTTCTTGATTGATACCCTCATGACGGGCGCGATACACCACGCCTACACCACCTTGGCCAATTTTCTCAAGCAAGAGGTATTCACCCAAGCGTACTTTACCATCTTTACTGGATAATAAATCACCACATGATAAACAAAAAAGTTTTTGATCAGGGTACCAAGTACCACAAGCAGGACATTTCATGGCTTTGATTATTGAATTGAATGCATGAAAGTCAAAGGTTGATTAAGCTTTGAGTAAATCTATCCACCCATTATTAGCATTTTCCTGCATATCTGCTTCTTTGATATACGGTTTAATGTCCAATACTGGTGTTCCATTGAGCATATCATGATTGCCAATGTGTAATATTCTACCCTCTATGGAGGTTAACGAAACAAGCGATAAACCAATCGAATTGGGGCGGTGTGGGGCTCGTGTAGAAAATACACCATGTTTATGTTCTTTATCACGCGGTGGTTTCACCAATGGATTCCAACCTTGATTCAAATGCATCCAGTAAATAACCCAAATATGCGAAAAAGTCTGCAAG
>JALUWH010000276.1 GCA_027019685.1 Ghiorsea sp.
GATAAGCAAAGGCCAAACAAGCATAGCTGATACGCCCGCATCACCCCAACGCCCAAGCCAAGCATGACCAGCACCAGGTATAATCGCTGCCAACAAACCTGGCATAATAGATTCTTCGACCGTAGGTATCGGATGCTGCTGCAACCAACTTTGCATCAACATATCGTATTGATTGTTCTGGTTGGGCATCAACGTATTGTATGTACTGTTAACCTTTGCATCATACCTTAGCTTTAATAAACGCTTGGCAATATCAAAACGCTGCGTCCATACATTAGACTGCCCTGATTGCAATATTGCACCCTCTAATACAGCAATAGCTTGCCTATCTTGCCCTTGTTGCGCCAGTTGCATACTTTGTTGCCATACTTGTTCTGGTGTCGCTTGAGCCAATAAAGGCATAAACAAAAACAATAGACCAACAATATATTTAAGCATCTTATACCTCTTAATGAACAAGTTGATTCATCTCTACAATCGGCAATAAAATTGCCATCGCCAATGTGCCTACACCAACCGCCATACCCATCACCAACATGGGCTCCATAATCGTGAGTAAACGTTTGATATTACGCGATGACTCTTTGTCGTAATTATCTGCCACTCGAATTAACATTTTATCCAATGTGCCCGATTGTTCGCCCACTGCAATCATGCGCAATGCAAGCAAGGGTACAAAACCACCTGTTTTCAAACCATCTGCCAAAGATGAACCTTCGCGCAACATATCTCTGGCTTGGGTCACAGCTTCGCGCATGGGTAATAATGTGATGGATTGCTGGGCAATTTTCATCGCTGCTAAGGCTGGCACACCACCTTCAAGCAACATGCCCAAAGTGCGTGCATATCGGGATGTGTTGGTTTTAAGTAATAAAGATGATAAAGCGGGGATTTTGAGCAATAATTCATCGCGTTTATATCGCATTGCCTCTTTTTTCATTGCCATGATATAAGTAAATACCGATGCGCTGAATAAAAGAATGAGTAATAAACCATTGTTACGAAGAAATTCAGATGTCGCAATCACAAATACCGTTAATGCTGGCAAATCACCACCTGCCCTTTCAAACACCGACACAATTTGCGGCACGACCACTGCCAAAAGAAACAGCATCACAATCACACCAAATGCCAAGATAATCACAGGGTATAAAGTGGCCGATAAAAGCTCTTGGCTTAACGCCTGCCTACGCTCCAATAATTCTGCCAAACGTGTGGACACTGCATCCAACTGCCCTGTTTCTTCACCTGCATCCACCATATTGCAAATCACATCATCAAAATGATGTGTGCGTAATGCTTCTGCCAATGATTTGCCTTCCAACACTTGCTGCCTTACTGATGCAATCACCGCATTCGAACGCGCAGTTTCCATACCTTCGGCAATGGATGAAAGCGAATCTACCAAAGGCATACCTGAATCAATCAACGTAGATAATTGCTGTAAAAAGTTCACAGTTTCGGCTGGTTTAAGTTTGGCTGCGGCTTTACCATTGGCTGCTTGTTTTTGCGCTTGTTCCACGCTTTCAAGCTTGCGCACCATCAAACCCTGCGCACGCAAGTTCTTCCTTGCCGCTCGCTCGGATTCTGCGTCTATTTGCCCTTTTTTACGCTTACCCCCAGCATCCAGCGCATCATAGGCAAAGATTGCCATCTTTAATCGACCACCACATCAGCACGGGTTGCCATCAATACTTCATCAAAAGTGGTAATACCTGCTGCAATATGCCTTGCTCCATCTTGGCGCAACGAAATTGCCCCTTCTTTGGCTGCAATTCGGCGTAAAGCTGGTAAACCCTTACCATCATGGATGGCATTGCGAAGGCTTTGCGTAATCGGAATCAACTCATAAATGGCTACACGCCCGATATATCCAGTATTCAAGCATTCATCGCAACCCTTGGCATCATAAACAACAGTTGCCTCCTTCATCTCATCAGCCAAAACATCCAAGGTCTGCCATTCATCATCATCAATATCACGCGGTGTTTTGCAGTGTTCACATAACCTACGCACCAAACGTTGTGCTTGCGCCATCACCAATGATGATGCCACCAAATAGGATTCTAAACCCATATCTTGCAGCCGCACCACAGCCGACAAGGCATCATTGGTATGCAAAGTAGCAAATACCATATGCCCTGTTAAAGATGCTTGAATGGCGATTTCAGCCGTTTCCAAATCACGAATCTCACCAATCATCACAATATCAGGGTCTTGGCGAAGAATAGAGCGCAAACCCGCTGAAAATGTCACCCCAATTTTGGGCTGCACTTGCATTTGCCCCACGCCTTCGAGCTGATACTCAATAGGATCTTCAATGGTCATCACATTGCGATTTTTTCTGTCCACTTCCATCAATGAGGCATAAAGCGTGGTTGATTTACCCGAGCCTGTAGGCCCAGTCACCAAAATAATGCCGTGTGGTTCTTTAATTACCTTACTCATCATAGCATGTTGCATTTTACTCATGCCCAAATCATTTAAAGTGAGCAATGTTTGACTTCTATCAAGCAAACGCATCACCACACGTTCACCATGTGCAGTTGGCAGCACCGATACCCGCACATCCACTTCACGCCCTGCGACTTTAACCCGAAAACGTCCATCTTGTGGGTGCCGTTTTTCAGCAATATCCAAACCTGCCATCACCTTAATACGACTTGCCATAGCTGCTTGCACCCGCTTGGGTGGTGAAACAATACTATGCAATACCCCATCAATACGAAAGCGCACCAAAACATTATTTTCAAAAGGTTCAATATGAATATCCGATGCACGGTCTTTCAAAGCTTGGGATAATAATGTATTCACCAAACGAATGACGGGGGCATCATCTTCAGATTCTAAAAGGTCACCAATTTCTTCAATTTCTTTGGCAAGCCCCACCTCTTCATCTTCAAGGTTTTCCAACATTTGTTCAGCCGATGCACTTGCCATATCAAATGCTTGGTTGAGTGCCATCAAAATAGCATCTTTGGGTACAAGTACAGGCTGCACTTCTGCGCCAAACTCACGCCTACAATCATCAAGCAATTCCCACGGCCAAGATGCTGCATGCTCAGACTCTTCAGCAACTGCCACCGGGTTATCCATATCTGAAGTAGGTTTAAGTGGAAGAATCATAGCTGCACGCAACACTGGCAGTGAAAAGTGCATCAATCGCGCTTCATCAACCTGCTCACTACTGATTCTATTCAAATGTTGCATCGTTTACTCTTGTGTTCCTTCTTTTTGGTCAGAAGTATGTGCGGGTAAACCTTCTTCCAAATGCAAACCTGGTATCGGTTTTAAATAATTCGGCATTTTCTTATTTTCAAGGGGGAAGAGGATAGACCCACCTTTGATAGGCCTTTCATATAGGCCTTTAATATCATTGTATTTCCCACTGGTTATTTCCTGAATATCACTAGCATCTTTAATAATATGCGGGCGCAAGAAAATCATCAAATTGGTTTTTTTACGGCTGTTTTCAGTAAATTTAAATGCTTCGCCCAACACAGGCATAGACCCCAAGCACGGTACCTTTTGAATCGACACATTCACATCATCGCGCATCAACCCACCCAGCACAATCATGCCGCCATCATTCGCTAAAACTACTGTTTTTATCGAACGTTTATTGGTAATCAAGTCCGCACCTTGCACACCAGGGTTTAAATCAATACTTGAAATCTCTTGAAACAATTCCAAACGCACCGTATCACCAGCTGATATTTGTGGTTTAACTCTTAAAGTCAGCCCAATATCTTTACGCTCAATGGTTTGGAAAGGATTGGCTGTACCACCTTGAGTGGAGTTTTGCCCTGTTAAAAAAGGAACATTTTGACCCACTATAATCTCAGCTTCTTCATTATCCATCGTCAACAAGTTAGGTGTAGATAGTACATTGGTATCTGACTTTGTTGAAAGCGCACGCGCAAGAGACCCCAAGCTTAAAAAATCTACACCACCAAAACTCACTGTCCCCTGTGTCACACCAACAGCCAATCCAGAACCTGTTGAAAATGGATTAGCTGCAACCGAATTAATATTGGTACCTGCCGCATTAGAAAACGTTGTGCCACCAAATGTTGATGACCCTGACCCTGTAAAATCACTGGCACTTTTCCATTCCACACCAAATTGTTCACCTACTCCCGCCGAAACCTCAACAATCAAAGCTTCAACCAATACCTGCAAACGGTGAATATCCAACTTATCAATAATGCCATTCATTGCATTCATATCGCTAGGATCCGCAGTAATCAAAAGCGCATTGGTTGCTGGGTCTGCTACAATTTTCACATCCCCTGTAAACAAAACCTTTTGTGTGGGCGCAGCTTTTGCACTGGCTGCCCCACCTCCCACAAGCTCGGTCAATACTTTGGCAACATCCACAGCATTAGCATGTTGCAAGTAACGCACTTGCAAACGTCCTGAATCGGGCTTGGGTTTAATGTCCAACTTATGAATCACTTCCGCCACTTCATTAATCATTTGCGGTGCAGCAACAACAATCAAGATATTTCCAGGCTGATGCGATAATGCTTTAATTGCATTGGGGCTATTCGGCCCTGCTTTGGCATACAGACCTGACAATGTTTTGGCTAATTTATCCGCTGAAGCATGTTTTAAAGGAAAAATTTGTACCCCAACGGCATCTTGTCGGTCAACCAACTTCAAGATATTTTGAATGCGTCGAATATTGCTCGCCGAATCGGTTAACAACAACATATTCCCGCGTGGATAAGCCACCAAATGACTGTTAGGCGAAATCAAAGGGCGAAGCAGTGCGACCAGTTGTTGTGCATCCGCATATTTAAGGCGTAACACTTGGGTCATCACCTCATCATTGCGTGGTGCTCTGCCCGATTCACGCACATTAACTGCCTTTTGTTTACTTTCAGCGCGCGGCACAATTTTAATCACCGAGCCACTGTCCACAGCCGCAAAGCCATTCACCTCTAAAACAGATAAAAATACATCATAAGCTTCATCTTCTGAAATAGGTGTGGGTGAAACAATGGTTACATTGCCTTTAACTCGATTATCAATCAGGAAATTCTTATTAGAAAAGCCTGATACAAACTCAATAAATGCTCTTATATCAGCATTTTTGAAGTTCATGGTTACACCTTCCGCATGGGTAAGTGTTACCCCCATCACCAAACTCATAACCAAAATAACCCACTTCATTTTTTGCACAATTTGCATCTTCAACCTCTTACTGGATGGTATAACTTAACTGTTGTAAGCTACCGCTTCGCTCTATTTCAACATCAATAAATGTTGCGTTCTGTAACTCACGATACATTCGCATCGCTTGTTCTGCACCCGTGACCGATTCACCATTTACTTTTTTAATGACATCACCATTAAGCAAGCCAATTTCTTCATATAAAGAACCTTTAACAATATTACTAATCATAAAACCATCGGGTTTTTTATTGGTAAAATGGGGCGTTACGCGTGCTTGGCTTAGCAATGTTGAAAAATTACGCATTTGTTTTTGTAGTTTTTGTTTATTCAGGCGGCGGTTGGTTAAAGGAAGCTTAGCACGTTGTTGAAAGCGTGGGGCTTGCACAGGATTGTTTGCTGCATTCACCAGCGGTTTACCTGCTTCCAAGTCAATACGCTCCATCTTACCCCTATTATCCACCACAATAGCTGCAGCTTCAACTTGTTTCAGTTGAATACCAGGCTGTACTTCTTCATCCAAAAAGAACACTTGTTGTTTTTTACTTCCCGATACCATCACCATGGCAGCAGACTTCTTACCAGCAACAACAGTGCCCACTAACTTGATATTTAACTTACTAGCAACCACAGCAACAGATTTTTTAACCTTTTTCTCTTCCACCTGAGCCTGACCAAACAAAGGAACTTCTTGAAATAAAGTATCCATACTCGATATTACTTTGGTCTTTTCTTGCAATATAGGTGATTGCTGATTGATAGGTTTGGGGTTACTCACCAATACACCTGAAACAAACCAAGCCATGAGTATAACCAATCCATATTCAGCCCAACGTGGCAACAGTGACATTACCATGCGTACAACAGCCCCATGGATGCCATTTGCCAACGGTTGTATGGCCAAAAACCATTATTCACAGTATTTTCACCACCAATTTCTTGATATTCATAGCGTAATGTAATATTTAATCCTGAAACTCCGACTTCCAATTTGGGTAATGTCCAGCGAAAGTGAATACCCGTACGGTAACCATCTTTTTTACTAAAGGGTGCCGTAAACAAGGGGTTGGTGACTTGCATATCCAAGGCTAAGGCTGCATCAATACGTGTTTCAAATTGACCCATATTACCACCAACCGATGTCAGTGATAAACCTGCCCAATGACTAGTCACCACTTCATCAATAGGCTCGCCTGCAACAGCAGTTACAACACCATTGACCACAAAATTTTCACGTGTTTGTGTTTGTTCACGTTGCGCCAACCAAACACCAAATCTCGCACCCAACATTCGATATTGCATATCCAAGCGCACATCTTGTTGCTGCATACTTAAATCATTCACCTGACCATTATTCCAAGCTTCAGTCGCAGGTGAGCTGCTATCCATGAATGCAGCACTCATTGCAAAAAACCAATCTTTATCACGTTCTGAGCTTAGCCGAAGTTTAACCAATGCACCACTTCCATCTGCTTTGCTGGGCAACTGGTTAAACGTGGTTACT
>JALUWH010000277.1 GCA_027019685.1 Ghiorsea sp.
CTTGCAAGGCTATGCGGTGTATCGCAATTATATTAAAGGTGCATTGGATAAGCTGGGTGTAGATGTGCATGTGTTTCGTGCTGGTAAATATAAGTCAGCGGCTGCACCTTTGATACAAAATGCCATGTCAGATGCAGAAAGAGAAGCCGATAGCCAATGGTTAAACACACTTTGGGATGTGTATAAAACGGATATTGAAACTATGCGTGGCATCAAAGCAGCGCGTTTGCAGGAAGTTTTAGATCATCCAGCACAAAGTATCAAAACTTATGATGGTGACTTGAGCAAACTGTTTGTTGCAGAAGGTTGGGTTGACGGTTTGTTGTATCCAGAACAAGCAGATGCCAAGTTGCAGGTAAAAACAGGGCATGCTGAGCTGGTCGAATACAAATCATATTTGATGGCAAATACTGGTTTCTTACCCACACAACCGCAACAAACTGAGAATTGGGTCGGTATTATTACAGGCAGTGGTCAGATTTTATCGGGCGAACAACCTTCAGGTACGATTGGCAGTGATACCATGGTTAAGTTGTTGCAAACTGCATTAGAAGATGAGCGTATCAAAGCTGTGGTGCTGCGTTTAAATACGCCTGGGGGTAGTGCGCAGGCATCGGAGAGTATCCGTCATGCTGTTGAAGTGTTAAGGCAGCATGGGAAACCAGTGGTGGTGTCTATGGGAAGTATGGCGGCATCTGGTGGCTATTGGATTGCTACTGCAGCCGACGAGATTTTGGCATCACCAGCCACCATTACAGGTTCTATAGGTGTTTTTGGTATTGTGCCTAATATTAGCCAGACTTTGAACAAGTTGGGTGTGCATACGGATGGTTTGGGTACGACCAAGTTAGCGGGTGCGATGCGCATAGATAAACCGTTAACACCTGAGCTGGCAGAATCAATCCAGTTGAGCATTCATCAAATTTATCAGCAGTTTATTGGGCATGTAGCACAAGGGCGCAAGATGGATAAGTCTAAGGTTGAAGCATTGGCACAAGGTCACGTTTGGAGTGGTCGTGATGCTAAGGACTTGGGTTTGGTGGATGAGCTTGGTGATTTGGATGCTGCAATCAAGGCTGCGGCGCGATTGGCGCATATTGAGAAGAATCATACTGCAGTGGAAGTCACACCACCGATGAATGCATTGGAGTTCATGATGGAGAATGCATTGAGTGAGGTTTTGGTCTCTCTAGATATTCAGCCATCTGCAACCGTTACCATGTTGATGCAAGCATTGCATGTACAAGATGTTTTTGCGCTCAATGACCCGCGTGGTATTTATGCGTTGAGTGATATTCGATTGTTGCAATAGTTTATATTTATTTGTTATATATAATATAGTACTATGATTTTTATTTTGGCGAAGTTTAGTATTTAGTGCTTATTGACTGAAGGGGTATGATGTGGATGAAAATTGTAATATTAAGTTTTATGAAAAAGTTAAAGGAAGAGGGTTTAGTCCTACTTATGTTGCAGAAGTAGGTGTTTGGCATCCCAATACATCAAATGTATACTCTTATATCCAGAGCGGAACTAAAACAATGTTGGTTGAACCTGACCCGAAATCAATACTTTTGATTAAAAAGAAGTGGGGTGAGAAAAGCAATGTTCAGCTCCATGAAGCGGCGATATGTGATTTTAACGGTGAAATAGAACTATGTCAGAGAGATAGCTCCACATTTGTTAGTTCTTTGCCAAGTAGCCCTGCATTAGTAAATGATAACTGTAATATTCAAGAGTCAGAAAGTTTTATGGCAAAAGCTTTGAAGTTTTCAGAAATTGATGATGGTACAATTGAATTAATTTCTATTGATACTGAAGGTAGTGAATGGTTTGTAATCAAAAACATGATTAGTAGACCCGTTATTATATCAATTGAAACTCATGGTGGTATTTACGTTAACCCCTATATTAAAGAACTAAAAGCATGGATGCAGGATAATAGTTATGAGTTATGGTTTAAGGATAAAAGTGATTCAGTTTATGTTTTAAAAAATAAGAATACTATAACATTGCTAGATAGGCTATATTTATTTGGGATGAATTTATTAATTACATTGAAAGTAACTAGAAAGAAAATAAAGAAAATTATAGTTCAATAGTTTGAAAAGCCTTCTTTATTTTAGTTAGAAGGCTTTTCTTGTGTATTAGTTACTCATGCTTGTTGATTAGCTGAGTAACGTAACAGCCTCACCATCGCGCTTATGAATATGACCAATATGATGAACTGTTTCACCAGCATCTTTAAGCACTTGTTCAGCTTGCGCTGCAGTATCTTTAGGCAGAATAACGACAAAACCAATACCCATATTAAATGTACGATAACGTTCATTTTTATCTACATCGGCGAAGCTGAGCAGATATTCAAATACGGGTGGTACACCCCATGAAGATACATCGACAGTTACAGCCAAATCATCGGATAAAATACGTTCAAGGTTATCAAACATACCACCACCAGTAATATGTGAGAAGCCATGCACAGTAACACCGCTTTTCATCAAAGCGTTAATGGCAGGTACATATAAACGTGTTGGTGCAAGCACTTTATCAATGGCTTTAGAGCCATCAGATAATGTGTCATTGTTCAAGTCGGCTTCACCCAATTCTAAAAGTTTACGTACCATAGAGAAACCATTGGAGTGCGGGCCATTAGAAGCAAGCCCAAGTACCACATCACCATCGGCTATGGTTGAGCCATCTACCATCTTGGGTTTATCAACCACACCCACGCAGAATCCACCAATATCATAATGACCAGGTGCATACATGCCTGGCATCTCAGCCGTTTCACCGCCAATTAAGGCGCATTCACATGTTTTGCATGCATCGGCAATGCCTTCGACCACACCAGCCAAGGTTTCACCTTTAAGTGCACCTGTTGCTAAGTAGTCTAAGAAGAATAGTGGGGCAGCACCCAATGCAGCCAAGTCATTGACACACATAGCAACCGAATCAATACCAGCTACATGTGGTTTATCGTATTCTTGTAAAAGTAATAGTTTGGTGCCTACACCATCTGTACCCGATACCAATACAGGCTCTTGCATATTGGAAAAGTCAGGTTGAAATAACCCACCAAATCCACCTAAACCTGCAAGCACTTCAGGGCGCATGGTGCTATTCACAGCGTTTTTAATCCTGCCAACAAAAGCATTGCCAGCATCAATATCTACGCCGCAATCAGCATAACTAAGTTGTTTTTTATGATTAGACATCAAGATTTCTCACTTTTAGGGCATTGGCTTGGATAAAGTCGCGGCGTGGTTCAACAGCATCACCCATAAGGGTGGAGAATGTTTCATCTGCCGATACAACATCTTCAAGCGTAACTTTTAGGAATGTACGGTTTACAGGGTCAAGCGTGGTTTCCCACAATTGTTCAGGGTTCATTTCACCCAAACCTTTGTAGCGCTGGATGCTTAAACCACGACGGCCTTCTTTATCAATCAGGTTGGCAACATCATCATAGGTTTCAATTTCCCAACGTTTGTCACCACTGGATACATAAGCACCAGCACCAACCAAAGATTGTGCATTGTTGCAAAGTTTTTGGGCTTCGGCGAACTCTACAGTGGATACCAAATCAATATCTAAGCGGGATATTTTGGTGCGACCATGATCACGACGCTCAAATTGTACCCAGTATGCATCTAAATCTTCATCTTTATAAATGCGGAATTTTAAATCTTCATCTGCACGTGACTCTTGCTTGAATGTTTCAATGATACTTTGCAGGTGGGTGTCTAAGCGCTCTTTATCACGCATCATGGCGGCAGATAATTTTTTGCCCTCCACAAGCAATTTTAATACGCGACCATCCACACGTTGCGACAATCTCAGTATCAAAGCACGTATACGATGAATACTACGGATAAATGTTTGGAAACGCTCCGTTGTCATGGCTCCTTTTTTGGCAGACTCATGGTATTCTTTCTCAGCACTCCCATGCTCAAGTAAAAACTCTTGTAACTCACCATCATCAGCAATATATCTGTCTTTTTTACCCCTTGCCACACGATACAGTGGCGGTTTGGCAATATATAAATAACCACGCTCAATCAACTCTGGCATTTGACGGTAGAAGAATGTGAGTAATAAAGTCAAAATATGTGCACCATCAACATCAGCATCGGTCATAATAACAACTTTATGGTAACGTAACTTTGCAATATCAAAATCTTCTTTGCCAATGCCTGTACCAAGTGCGGTAATCAAAGTGCCTACTTCTTGGCTAGACAACATTTTATCAAAACGAGCACGTTCCACATTCAAAATCTTACCTTTAAGTGGCAAAATCGCTTGTGTTCTGCGGTTACGACCCTGTTTGGCCGAGCCTCCCGCAGAGTCCCCTTCCACAAGGTAGATTTCAGAGTTTGCAGGGTCTTTTTCTTGGCAGTCAGCAAGCTTGCCTGGTAAGTTGGATACATCCAAAGCACCTTTACGGCGGGTCAAGTCACGGGCTTTACGTGCAGCATCCCTAGCAATTGCAGCTTCTGCTGCTTTACCAATAATCACATGTGCTTCTTTTGGGTTTTCTTCAAACCATTCAGACAGTTTTTCGTTTACTTTACTTTCAACAATAGGGCGTACTTCAGATGACACCAATTTGTCTTTGGTTTGTGATGAGAATTTAGGGTCGGGCACTTTTACCGATAATACAGCCGTTAAACCTTCACGGCAGTCATCACCAGTCAGTGAAACTTTATGTTTTTTCAACAGCCCATTTGCGGATGCATAGCTGTTGATACAACGCGTGAGAGCCGCTCTTAATCCTGCTAAATGTGCACCACCGTCGCGTTGTGGGATATTATTGGTGTAGCAAAACACGTTTTCTTGGTAAGAATCGGTCCATTGCAATGAGAGTTCAACACCCACGTCGTCTTTATCGGTGTTGATGGTGATGCAACCTGGGTGAAGTGGGGAGCGCGCTTTATTTAAGTGCTCTACAAAAGCATTGATGCCGCCTTCATACTTGAACACTTGTTTTTGGTCGGTGCGTTCATCAACTAGCTCAATATGCACACCACTGTTCAAGAACGAAAGCTCACGTAGACGTTTACTTAAAGTATCGAAAGACATATTGCGGTGAGAGAATGTTTCTAAGCTGGGTAAGAAGCGTACTTCTGTGCCTGTGCCTTCAGCTTCACCAATCACGTGAATCGGTTGAACTGTATCACCACGTTCAAATCTACATTGATAAATTTTACCATTGCGGCGAATAGTTAATTCCAAATAATCAGAAAGTGCATTAACTACCGATACACCCACACCATGCAAACCACCAGAGACTTTGTATGAGTTACTATCAAACTTACCACCCGCATGAAGAATAGTCATAATCACTTCGGCAGCCGAGCGTCCTTCTTCGGGATGCATATCCACTGGAATACCACGCCCATTATCGCGAACAGTGATGGAGTCATCTGAGTGAATGATAACTTCAACTTTATCGCAATGACCAGCTAAAGCTTCATCGATAGAGTTATCCACGGCCTCGTAAACCATGTGATGCAAGCCAGTACCATCATCGGTGTCACCGATATACATACCAGGGCGTTTACGCACGGCATCCAGTCCTTTAAGAACCTTGATACTATCCGCGCCATACTCTTCTTTTTGCTCTTCACTCATTTGAATACCTCATTGACCATTCTGTTCATTCAAATCTTTTGTTCATTTTGTGTTTAAACTTAGGTGTAATGTGTGTTTGCGAATATCTTGGCTTACATCACCAGGTGCTGTCATCAGCACTTGACCTTGATGTTGACCTAATCTTTCCAACAAGCGCAAAGCGCGAGTATGGTCTAACGACTCCAAGCAATCATCAAGCAATAAAATTGGCATCAAACGTTTGGTTTCTTGTAATACCAAACACTCTGCCAATCGTAATGCAATACCCGATACTTTTTGTTGACCCCTCGAACCACATACACGTATTTCACGGCTATTATAACTGATTTTTAATCTATCACAATGCGGGCCTTGGGTGACCCGACCTAGGCGGTGATGTTCCTCACGTTTATGCTGTAGCCAACTCAGCCATTCTTCTTTGTTTTCAAATGTTTGCCCTGTTAGTTCTAGCTGAAAGGGTAAATCCAACCAGTCGCTTTCTTGGGTTAAATATTGGTTTAATTTGGCAATAATTTCGGCACGTTTAGCTTTGATGATGCTACCATAGCTGACAATTTGTTGTTCCCAGCTACTTAATTCATCCGCAGAGCCATGATGACGCAATAAACGCCCCCGTTGCATCAGCGCACGCAAATAACCTTGATAGTGGGCATAAGAAGCGGCTTGTGTGGCAATCACCAACCTGTCTAGCCACTTGCGTCGTTCACCTGGTGCACCATCAATCAGCCGTACACCTTGGGGCGCATCAACAATCAATGAAATATGTTCAAACATTTCTTTGCGTGCAGCGATTTTTCTACCCTGCAAAGACATATCTACTTTACCCTTCTTGCCATCAACGCGTATATGCAATGGGCCATAACGTTGAATGGTGGCTTGAATATGAAAAGATTTTTTATCCCAGTGGGTAAGTTGTGGTGCTTTAGCTTGGCGAAATGAGCGACCATAAGCCAAGATATATGCAGCTTCCAACACAGTGGTTTTGCCGCTGCCATTGTCGCCACTAATCAGATTCAAATGCTCGCCGCA
>JALUWH010000278.1 GCA_027019685.1 Ghiorsea sp.
ATCAAGAAAGCGATGTTGAAATTGCCAAGAGCAATGTATTACTTTTAGGTCCCACAGGCTGCGGGAAAACGCTTTTAGCGCAAAGCTTAGCACGCATCTTTAATGTTCCCTTTGTGATGGCTGATGCCACCACGCTTACCGAAGCGGGCTATGTTGGTGAAGATGTGGAAAATATTGTATTAAAATTATTGCAAGCTGCTGATCATGATGTGGAGCGGGCACAGCGTGGTATTGTCTACATTGATGAAGTGGACAAGCTTTCGCGCAAGGCAGATTCACCTTCGATTACACGCGATGTTTCAGGTGAAGGTGTGCAGCAAGCTTTGCTTAAATTGATTGAAGGAACTGTTGCTAATGTGCCGCCACAAGGTGGTCGAAAAAATCCACAACAAGAGTTTATCCAGGTAGATACCACCAATATCCTATTTATTATGGGTGGTGCATTTGCAGGGCTTGAGAAATTGATTGAATCAAGGGGCAAAAGCCGTTCGATTGGTTTTGGTGCAAATGTTGTGGCTGAAGATGAGCAAAAGATTGGTGAGTTGCTTAAACAAGTTGAACCCGAAGATTTGATTCAATATGGGCTTATTCCTGAGTTGGTTGGGCGTCTACCTGTTATCGCAACATTGACGGAGTTGGATAAAGCGGCTTTATTGAAAATTTTGGTGGAGCCTAAGAATGCTTTGGTTAAACAATATCAGGCATTATTAGCTTATGATGGTGTGGATGTATCATTCACTGATAATGCGCTCTCTGCCATTGCCGATAAGGCTATTAAGCGCAAAACAGGTGCTCGTGGTCTGCGAGCCATTATGGAAGCTGTCATGCTTGATGTGATGTATGATATTCCAACCATGGGTAATGTGGAAAAATGCGTGATTAATAGTAAAGTTGTTGAAGGCAAAGCTAAGCCTGTGTTGGTTTTTCATGTAGATGATGCAGTAGCATAATTGATGTATAAGCAATAAGGAGATGGATTTTGGCTGAATGGGAAAATAATGAAGAGAGTAAAGATGAAGTAGGTCAAGAAGGGCTTTTGCCTGTATTGCCACTACGCGATATTGTTGTTTTTCCTCATA
>JALUWH010000279.1 GCA_027019685.1 Ghiorsea sp.
CTAAACATCAGCAAAGGTGATCCCAATATGCGTGTGGTGATTCGTGCTGATGCCGATGCCAGACATAAACGTCTGGTGTATGCATTAGATACGATTCGAGAGTTGGGCATGGGTAAAGTTGGTATTGCCACCGTACCTTTAGGCGGAAAATAAGATGAGAATTGTACAAAAATTTGGTGGCACTTCAGTGGGTTCGGTTGAACGCATTCAAGCCACTGCCAAAATCGTCAAAAATGAACTGGATAATGGTAATGAAGTTGCTGTGGTGGTCTCTGCCATGAGTGGTGAAACCAATCGCTTGCTTCACCTTGCTAATAGCATGAATGACAACCCACCTATGCGCGAAGTGGATGCATTAGTGGCGACAGGCGAACAAGTCACCGCTGCATTATTAGCCATTGAACTGAACAAGCTGGGTGTGTCAGCCTATTCATTCAGTGGCGCACAAGCAGGTTTTAAAACCGAAGGCAGCCACAGCAAAGCCCGCATCAAAGATGTAAAAAGTGACCACCTCATCAAACACATGGAACAAGGTAAAGTGCCCGTGGTGACTGGTTTTCAAGGCGTAGATGCCAATGGCAACACCACCACTTTAGGGCGTGGGGGCTCTGATACTTCTGCCGTGGCACTTGCTATTGCGGTTAAAGCTGATTCTTGTGATATTTATACCGATGTAGATGGTATTTATACCACAGACCCACGCATAGAGCCTAAAGCGCGTAAAATGGACAGCATCAGTTATGAAGAAATGCTGGAGTTTGCATCATTGGGTGCAAAAGTATTACAAACCCGAAGCGTGGAATTAGGCATGCGCTACAATATGCCCATTCATTTACGCTCAAGCTTTGACTTGGTGCAAGGCACAATGGTTACAAGAGAGGATTCAAACATGGAACGTGCAGAAATTTCAGGCGTTGCTTACAATCGCGATGAAGCCAAAGTCACCATCAAGGGAATCCCAGACCAACCAGGCATTGCCGCCGCAGTCTTTGGCCCTGTTGCTGATGCTGACATCAATGTGGATGTGATTGTCCAAAACATCTCCGAAGATGGGCAAACCGATTTAACATTTAC
>JALUWH010000280.1 GCA_027019685.1 Ghiorsea sp.
AAAACATGATGCGAACTTTTTGGAGCAGGTGAAAACATTAGCATGAAAATCTTGCATTTGATTACACGTATGGACGGTGGTGGTTCGGCGGTGAACACGCTAATCACATCACAGGAACAAGCCAAAGCTGGGCATGATGTGACTTTGGTGTTTGGGGCGAGTGAAGAGTCTGCTATGTCTGCCATGGAGCAAACTAAGGTAGATGAAGGCATTCAACAGTTTGAAGATTTGGATGGGCATGTGCAGGTATTGCATAGCTTGAAACGTGAAGTGGGTATGCACGACAAACAGGCAATAAAAGATATTCGGGCTTTGGGTTTGGATGATTTTGATATTGTGCATACGCATACATCCAAGGCAGGGGCTTTGGGGCGATTGGCTGCAAAGGGTAGTAAGGCTAAAGTAGTACATACGCCGCATGGGCATATTTTCCATGGCTATTTTGGTGCATTGAAAACCAAGCTGTTTCTCAAAGTTGAGCGGTATTTGGCGAAAAAAACAGATGTCCTCATTGCTTTAACGCAAGCTGAGCGGGATGACCATTTGCAGCTTGGTGTGGGCAAGGCTGAACAATGGAAAGTGGTGCCCAGTGGTGTGGATGTGAGTCGTATCAAGGAATATATGTGGGAAAACCCTGTGTCTATGGAGCGCAAAACTTGGGATGTGATTTCGGTGGGGCGTTTGGTGCCGATTAAAGGTATGGAGCGTTTGATTAAGGCGTGGGCGATTGTGGTCAAAACATACCCTGATGCCAAATTGGCATTGGTGGGTGATGGTGAAGAAAAAAGAAACTTAGAACGTCTGGCTTCAAGTTTAAATCTGGTGTCACACATTGAATTTTTGGGTTGGACAGACCCTTTGCCGCAGCTTGCTAAAGCCAAGGTTTTTGCTTTGTTGTCACATAATGAAGGTATGGGGCGCGTTGTCGTGGAAGCTATGGCGGCGGGTTTGCCTTGTGTGGTCTCAGATGTTTGTGGGTTAAAAGAATTGGTGGATGATAGTGTGGGGCAGGTTGTGGATGCAGAGAATGCGCAAGAAGTTGCCAATGCCTTGATGATGAATTGGTCGCGT
>JALUWH010000281.1 GCA_027019685.1 Ghiorsea sp.
TAAAGAGCTTTTTGAGGGTGCTCTTAAAGGTATGCTGTCTAATCTTGACCCACATTCTACCTATATGGACAAAGAAATGTTCAGTAAAATGATGGAAGATACCAGTGGTGAGTTTGGTGGTTTAGGTATAGAAATTGCCACTGCCGAAGGTGGCATTAAAATCGTATCACCCATTGAAGACACCCCCGCAGATAAGGCAGGTATTAAATCTGGCGATCTCATCATTAAAATTGGTGATGTATTAGCCCGTGACATCACATTACCCGAATCCGTTAAACTTATGCGTGGAAAACCAGGCACTAGCATTATGCTTACCATTTTTCGTGAAGATGAAATGCGTACTTTTGATGTAAAAATAAAACGTGATAAAATTCAAATAAAATCTGTGAAAAGCGATATTTTAGTACCTGGTTATGCTTATTTGCGCATTACACAATTTCAAGAGCATACTGCCGAACAACTACAAAAACAATTCGATGCCTTGCGTAAACAATCAGATAATAAAATCTTTGGTGCTGTGTTAGATTTACGTAACAATCCAGGTGGTTTGTTGGATCAAGCTGTTGAAGTGAGTGATTTATTCCTCAATTCTGGCGGTATCGTGTTCACCAAGTCACGCGTTGGAAACAACATGGACTTTAAAGCAGAAAAAGGTGATATTTTAAATGGTGCACCATTGATTGTTTTGATTAACGGTGGCTCTGCATCTGCATCTGAAATTGTCTCGGGAGCACTGCAAGATAACAAACGCGCTGTACTTATGGGTACACGCAGCTTTGGTAAAGGCTCTGTTCAGCGCATCATCCCACTATCCGATGGATCTGCATTTAAGTTAACCACTTCTTTATATTACACACCTAGCGGACGCTCTATTCAAGCTACAGGCATCGATCCTGACGTAGAAGTTAAAGCCGTACGCCTGAAAATTGAGGATGATGGCAGCAATCGACCTTCTCGTGTTTTTGAATCCAATATGAAAGGACACCTTGCCAACGGTAATGGAAAAACCAAAACCAAAAAAGAAGAAGAAGCTGTGCCTGGTCACCCCAGTGATCAAATGGTTGAACGTTTGACCAAAGATGTACAATTACAACGTGCTGTAGACTTACTCCAAGGATTACACGTACTCTCAAAGTCTTCTTAAATAACACTTGAAGAAAAAAACTAAAAAAAAGAAACAGCAGCAGGCATTTTGGTTTAAGCTTTTACTCACTATCTTACTCATACTTATTGTATTCTTGGTATGGGTAGCTGGTGAGCAAAAGCCTGTGTCCAAGGTTTCCCAAACACTTGCTTCTGACAGCGCACTCAATACGGGGACTGAACCAGATATAGCACAAATTATCGAACCATTACTCGATGATACATATGTGCTTACCTTTGAAGATGAACTCCCCGACCCTGTATTCAAGAGCTCCTCTGATGAGCAAGTAATTATTCACCCTACTGAAAACAGGCATGTATTAAGCCTTGTTATTGATGATGTTGGTTATGACCTACATGCCCTAGAGCGTCTGATTGCACTTCCCTACACCATTACGGTATCTATTTTACCTGATGCTCCTCATGCTAAAGAAGCGGCCATGATGGCGCATCAACACGGTATACAAGTGATGTTGCATATGCCCATGCAAACCTCTAACCCTAAATACCAACAAAAAATGGAAAAGTTTTACTTGCATCAAAACATGGATAAACAAACCTTTACCACAGTGTTTGAGCAAGCCTTAGCAAAAGTACCCTATGTTACAGGTGTGAATAACCATATGGGCTCGCAACTCACATCTGACCCAAAATCTATGCAGTGGCTGATGGCGTTATGTAAAAAGCATGGTTTATTTTTCATCGACTCACGCACATCGGCTACTTCCGTTGCTGCTAAAGTGGCACAACAATCAGGTATTTTCTGGAATACCCGTGATGTATTCTTAGACCACTCCGTAGCTCCTGATGCACTACAGCATGCTTGGGATTCCATGCTTTCATGTGTTAAACGCAAAGATAGCTGCATTATGCTAGCTCACCCACACAAAGAAACTTTAAACTTCTTAGAAAAACATGCGCAGGGTCTCAGTTCACAAGCATTTGTTAGTATATCCAAAACACTTAAGCAGGATTAAAACATCACCTCTTGTAAACGTTGGAAATCATAAGGTTTCTGCACAACACCCACCAAAGAAATACCTTTAAATTGTTTATAAATATCCTCTTGTGCATAACCACTGGCAATAATAATCTTCAAGTCTGGCGTTAGTTTTAATAACTCTGTCGCGCATGTCTTGCCATCCATTTCAGGCATGGTCATATCCAATAATACCATATTAATCTCATCTTTCTTAGCTTGGTATATCTCCAATGCTTGCTTACCATTTTCCGCTAAGAAAGTTTCATAACCCAAATCTTCTAACATGGCTTGCACTGTCTCTAACAGCACCAATTCATCATCAACAACCAGTACTTTTCCACGTTTTTCAGCATGTGACACCTGCGGCATACTTTCGCCTCCAGTTTTCATTTCTTTTCCATTCAAGCTTATAGGGAAAAAGACTTTAAACGTGGTTCCCTGATTCAACTTGGATTCTAGCGTAATAAGTCCACCATGCCCGTGTACTGTACCTAGCATGCTGCTCATTCCCAAACCTCGCCCTGTAAACTTGGTGGTGAAAAAAGGTTCAAAAATTCGTTGCTGTGTCGCTTGATCCATACCACAGCCTTCATCACTCACTTCAAGACAAACATATGTCCCTTGTTTTACTTCACCTACACACTGGGATATACCTGTAACTTGCGCCCCCCCTTCACCTAAATCCACACTATATGTGTGTAAATAAATCCTGCCCCCATGTTCACGCATAGCCTCATTTGCATTGGTAATCAAATTCATGACCAACTGTTGAATTTGTGCAATATCACCATCAAAATAAGGGAGCTTCATCTGAAGCTTATAATCTACCGATACATTTTTTAATAAGCTCACCTCAAGTAAAACAGACATATCGCGCACCAGTTCCGAAAGCTCTAGAGGCTCCATATTTAACGTACCCTTACCTGCATACGTTAACATCTGCTTACACAAGGATGCCGCTTTTTTACTTGTCTCTTCAATGCGCTGCATAAAAATAGACTCTCTAGAGCCTTGAGCTAAACTTTTACTTATTAAAGAGGCATTACCTAAAATTACCGCCAAAAGATTATTAAAATCATGCGCAATACCACCTGACAATACACCTAAAGACTCTAAATGTTGCGCTTCTAAGGCTTTTTTCTGAATCTCTGAACGTTCAATTTCAGCTTCAACACGTTTTGTCACATCCAAGCTAAAACCAACAAGCCCTTGATAAATATCATCTTCAAACAAAGGAACTTTAATGACCTCACATACCACCGATACACCATCAGCAGCAGTATAAAACTCACTCGACCTGTATGTGCTCCCACTATTTTTGCAGATTTCATCCGATGCTTTGCGTGCACTTGCTTCTTCACTGGCAACCAATGTATAATCATCATCAGCTTGCAATAATGCTTTCTTATTCACACCAATCATCTCAGCATAAGCATCGTTAACAAATTGTAGTCTGCCAGCTTTATCTCGCATCCAAATCCCTACAGGTGATGAAGACAAAATAATATCTAACATGCGGTTTTGTTGCTGAATATCCTGAATCATTTGATTTTGGTCCGTTACATCCAAGGCAATAGTTAATGTTACAGGCTCACCATCTATCATGAGTTGTGTGCGGTTTGCCAACATTTCATGCTGTTTACGTTGCCCTTCTGGTGTTATATAACGCACGGGCATCCCCCAGGAACTTCCCCCTGTTTGTGTAACATCCTCAATTTGTGTTAATATGTTTTCGCAGTCATCAGGATGTAAAAAGTCTGTAATGGGTCTACCTACCACGTCCTGAAGTGTCTTATTTCCAATCAGACGCAATGTAAAGGGGTTCAGGTATTGGATAATACCTTGTTTATAAATCACAACACCAATAGGGATATGTTTTAATACCTGCCAAAAACGTTGTTCACTTTCAGTAAGCATATTTTGACTATGTTTTAACTTGGTATGCAACTGCCAAAGTTGATACAAAAGGAAAGCTATCACCACGAACAAGATGATTAAGACAAACCCATCAACGGAACCGCCAATATTTTGACTCAGCCCGTCATCAGTAAACTTCACTTCATCTGGAACTTGAGTCTGCTCATCAAGATTATTAGCTCTTGATATATAAGGTATTAAAAACGTAGCCCACAAAAGAGTGAGGCTACGAAACAAAAAGAGCTTAAGCCTAATATTAATCATATTAAGTCATAAGCAAGGACGGCTCCAAATCTTTAGGCGTTTCAATCTGCATCATATCACAGATTGTTGCTGCCAAGTTTGCGAGCCCAACGTCCTGCTGTGCTACTTCACTTAACTGGTATTTTCCACCAGATTTAAACAATATACATGGTACGGGATTCACCGAATGTTTGGTGCATGGTTCATCACCACTGGCTTTATGCGTCACCATTTCTTCAGCATTTCCGTGGTCGGCAGTAATAATGGCATTGCCACCATGTTTTTCTAACGCATCTACAATTAAACCTACTGCTTTATCCACAGCTTCAACCGCTTGAATGGCAGGTGCTAATTTACCGCAGTGTCCCACCATATCGGCATTGGCAAAGTTGATCAGCCCAAAGCCATACTCACCTGTTTCAATAAGCTCTACAGCCTTAGCTGCAATTTCAGGTGCTTTCATTTCTGGTTTATCAGCAAAGGACACACCTTTGTCTGAATCAATCAAAATATACTCTTCTAAGCTATTATCCAATGGTTTACGATAACCACCATTAAAAAAGAATGTTACATGCGGGAATTTTTGCGTTTCAGTGAGGCGAAACTGTTTAATCTTTTTATCCACCAAATATCTACCCAATGGATAATCTACTTTGGTTGGCCCCATCAATTGCAACTCAGGCATATTTCTATCTTCATCAAACACCATCATGCCTGCATATAGCACATCAGGTGTTTTAACACGGTCAAAACCTTGAAAGTCTTCCGTCACAAAAGCTTCGGTAATTTCAATCGCTCTATCACCACGGAAGTTCATCATCAATACAGCATCACCATTTTCAATCACAGCTTTAGGTTTAGCCAAGTCGTCATCAATAATAATGAAACTATCCATATCTTGGTCAATGAGGTTGGGATTGATTGCACGTAATGCTGTAATACCTTCAATGACAGAGCCAAACTCATGTTCAGCTTCACCCAACACCATGGCATCCCAACCTCGTTTAACCTTACTCCAGTCTTGGTCTCTATCCATAATCGCATGTTCACGACCTGACGCTGAGGCAAAGGCATAGTCCCTATCAGCTTTGGCATTAATCTCCGTAAACAAATCTTCTAATTGCAGTACATAATCTTGCGCAGATTGAATGCCCACATCGCGACCATCCAAGGATGCATGCACATATAATCGCTCTACACCCTGCTGATCCGCATAAGTAATCACTGCCTTAAAGTGGTCGATATGTGAATGAATATTGCCATCAGATAATAAACCCAGCAGGTGAATAGCTCCACCTTCTTTACCCACGGCAATCACTTTCGCCAAAGCTTCAGAATCATAAAAAGAACCATCAGTAATAGCATTGTTAATCCGCGTTGGGCCTTGCTCAAGAATTTTCCCTGCCCCCATGGTTAAGTGCCCCACTTCCGAGCCACCCATATCTTTCATGGATGGCAAACCAACAAACTTACCATGCGTATTGATTTCAGTGTAAGCGCATGCGTTTTTCAATCGGTCAAAATTGGGCGTGTTCGCCAAAGCAATCGCATCATCATCGCGCCCAGAGCCCACGCCCCATCCGTCCATAATAATTAATAATGTTGTGTTGTATGTATCTGTCATAAGTCTAATTCATCCCAAATATCATCAATATGTTGTTTCACTTCATCTGTCATGGTGATGGTTCGACCCCACTCGCGGTCGGTTTCACCTTGCCATTTATTGGTGGCATCAATGCCTACCTTAGAGCCTAACCCTGCAACGGGCGAGGCAAAGTCCAAATAATCAATCGGTGTATGTTCTGCCATGGTAAAGTCACGTACAGGGTCACAACGGGTGGTGATTGCCCAAATTACTTCTTTCCAGTCACGACAATCAATGTCTTCATCTACCACCACAATAAACTTAGTGTACATAAATTGTCTTAAATACGACCACACACCAAACATAATCCGCTTGGCATGCCCTGCATATTGTTTCTTAATTGACACCACCGCCATACGATACGAACAACCTTCCATAGGCAGGTAAAAGTCGACAATTTCAGGAAATTGTTTGCGTAAAATTGGTACAAAAACTTCATTAAATGCCAAACCAAGCACCGCAGGCTCATCAGGCGGTTTACCCGTATGCGTAGAATGATAAATAGCATCTTTACGTTTGCTTATTTTCTCTACGGTAAATACAGGAAACATCTCAGTTTCATTGTAATAACCCGTGTGGTCACCATAAGGACCTTCTTCAGCATATTCATCAAAGGAAATAAAACCTTCCAGCACAATCTCTGCC
>JALUWH010000282.1 GCA_027019685.1 Ghiorsea sp.
ATAAGAAACTGGCGGAAAAAATGTCCGCTTCATCATCATGAATAAGGCAATAAATACCGCTCTTAAACCTTAGAAACAATTATTTAAAGTATTATAATGCTATATTTCAATAGCTTATATCATTCAATCATATTGGCATCATTCATGCTTTAATCCTGTGTTAGCAACGTTAAGGAGTGCCCATGGATCGCGGTTTTTTTATTTCAGGTGTAGCGGGTGATATGACAGCGCATAAGCTCAACACCATTGCGCATAATTTGGCCAACGTTAATACCACGGGTTATATGCTCGATAGAACAGCATTCTCAACCATGATGGCAAATATTGCAGGTACACAGACAGACCCTAGTAAATTGCCTGCTTCGTATATGACCATGGATCATCAATTTATCAGTGCGGATAAAGGCATATTGCATCAAACTGGTAATGATCTTGATTTTGCCATACGTGGAGACGGCTATTTTCAAGTGCTGGCAACAGGAAAAAATGGTGAAGAAAAAACAGCCTATACGCGTGCAGGTAATTTCCATTTGGATGCGGATGGAACTTTGGTAACAGAAAGTAATTTTCCTGTTTTAGATGATAGTGGTAACCCTGTTATTTTGCCTAGGGGTAGGGTGAGTGGTAATCAAGATGGTGAAATTCGTGTAGATAGTGTGTTGGTAGCCAAACTGGGTTTGTATGAAATAAAATCTATGGCGGATGTTAAGAAAATATCTGGAACACTATTGGAAACAGCAGATACGAATGTCACCGAGGCAGGTGATGGTATCACCATGCATCAAGGTATGCTGGAAGGCTCAAATGTGAATGCTGTGTTGATGATGGTGGAAATGATGCAAAACACGCGCAGCAATCAATCGATGATGAAAGTGTTAGAGCAATACAATCAGCAAGAAAGTCAAATTACGGAAAAGGTTGGGCGAGTTCCAGGGTAATAATTTTAATAAACGGACTGAATATCGGAGGAACATATTATGATGAGAGCATTATGGACAGCAGCAACAGGCATGGCGGCACAAACCATGAATGTGGATGTGATTTCCAACAACTTGGCAAATGTGAATA
>JALUWH010000283.1 GCA_027019685.1 Ghiorsea sp.
TTGGGATAATTCGAGCAACCAAACCAAAATTACCATTGGTTTTCATCATATGTACACGGAAATGCGCCACATTTTCCAATGAGTAGTGAAAGTCTAAACTTTTGTGTTCTTCAACATCAATGGGAATATGGTGATCCCGCAACATGTGTAATATCATTGATTTTACTTGGTCACGATTTTGCACAGGTACTTGGTCAGGGGAAACCGTAACCACCGCACCATGAATACGCATACGCACCCTATCATCCGTACGAATAATTAAGTCGGATGCACCATTCTTATTGGATGCCAAGAGTAAATCATCAATCACATGCCATTCACTCATACTTACTCCTAACCCACAACAGCATTAAATCGATAGTCCACTGTCACCGCCCGTAAGCTGATCAATAGGGCTAGCTTCATCATCCGAAGCCTCAAGTCGGTTCATTTTCATTTTCAAGCGCAAGTCATTGGCAGCATCAGCATTCCTTAATGCTTCATCTTCGCTGATACGCCCATCTTTCCACAACTTGAGTAATGCTTGGTCAAAGGTGTTCATACCATAGTTTGCTCCCGCTTCCATGGTATCTTTAATGCCTATAATATCCCACTTACCAATTTGGTCAGCAACACGAGCTGTATTGATGAGTGTTTCAATAGCAACCGTACGACCACCATCTACCGTGCGCACCAAACGCTGAGACAAAATCGCTTTCATATTCATCGCAAGGTTTAATTGTACTTGGGTATGCATTTCTTCAGGAAAAAAGTTGCGTATACGCTCCAATGCTTGGTTGGAATTATTTGCATGTAAAGTTGCCACGCACACATGCCCCGTTTCAGCAAAGGTTAATGCATGTTCCATGGTATCCCTATCTCGAATTTCACCCACCAAAATAAGGTCTGGTGCTTGGCGTAAGGTGTTTTTTAACGCATCTTTAAAGTCCAAAGTATCGGTGCCTACTTCACGCTGTGTCACCACTGATTTCCTATGCTGGTGAACAAACTCAATCGGATCTTCAATCGTGATAATATGCCCTGCTGCATTTCGATTCCTATGGTCAATCATAGCTGCAAGCGAAGTTGATTTACCTGAGCTGGTAGCACCCACCATCAACACAAGACCACGTTTACTCATCACAATATCTTTAAACGTGTCAGGTAACCCAAGCTGCTCAATGGTTGGCACATCAGTGGTGATTTTACGAATCACCATGCCCACATCACCACGCTGACGGAAGATATTTACCCGAAACCTACCCATACCTTCATAGGCAATCGCCAAATTCATTTCCATGGTTTCAGAAAATTCAGCCCGCTGTTTCTCAGACATCACTGAATTGGCAAGTTGCTCTGTCTGCACTGCACTGAGCGGAGTTTGTTTTAAAGGTACAACCTTGGCGTTAATACGATACGAAGGGGGCATACCCGATGTAATGTACACATCTGAAGCATCTTGTTTCACCATAATGCTTAATAACTGCTTAATTGACGTTTTCTGATCTGGGATTCGTGCACTCATCTATGATTACCCACCAAATAGTTTTTTATTTTGTGCTTTTTCCATGGCTGTATCTTGCGTAATTTTGCGTTGTTTTACCAAGTTTTGTAGGCACATGTCTAAAGTTTGCATACCTTCGCGTTGCCCTGTTTGCATCACTGACACAATTTGCGCCAACTTATTTTCACGAATTAAGTTACGTACAGCAGGTGTTCCTAACATAATTTCATGTGCGGCTACTCGCCCTTTACCATCAGACGTTTTCATCAATGTTTGTGAAATCACAGCTTTAAGTGACTCTGAAAGCATGGAGCGCACCATATCTTTTTCAGCAGCAGGAAATACATCAATAATACGGTCAATGGTTTTAGGTGCTGATGAGGTATGCAATGTGCCAAATACCATATGTCCTGTTTCAGCCGCAGATAATGCAAGGCTAATGGTTTCTAAATCTCGCATTTCACCCACAAGAATCACATCAGGGTCTTCACGTAAAGCACCTTTGAGTGCTGTTGCAAATGACTTGGTATGCGCTCCCACTTCACGCTGAGAAATAAGGCTATTTTTTGTTTGATGCACAAATTCAATCGGGTCTTCTACGGTTAGAATATGCCCTTTTTCCATTTGATTGCGATAATCCAACATGGCAGCAAGTGTTGTTGATTTACCCGAACCAGTAGGTCCTGTCACCAAACAAATACCGCGTGGTGCCATAGCCAACTCTTTGAAAAGTTCTGGAGCGTTAAGCTGTTCTAAAGTGAGAACTTCTGTAGGAATCGTACGGAATACTGCTGACATACCTCGGTTTTGCCAAAAACAGTTCACACGAAAACGGGCAATATCACCGAGTGCAAATGAGAAATCCAAATCCAAGTGCTCTTCAAAGTTTTTGCGTTGCTCATCGTTCATAATATCATAAACCATGGCTTGCACCTGCCTATCTTCTAAGGCTGGCATCTTAATTTTGGTCATATCACCATTGATACGAATCATCGGAGCCTCACCCGCGGAGATATGCAAATCTGAAGCTCCATTTTTTACCGAAAACGCCAACAGTTCAGAAATATCCATCTACCCTCTCCCTACTTTCATTTAAAGTATAACTAGCTCTAGCATAGAAAGATATTTACTTTCTCGCAAGCAGCTATCCGTGACCAGCATTACTTCTTCACATAATGTAAAAACTGACTGATACGTCCTTCTTGAATACCACGCTGCTCAAATTTGGTATGCGGTCTGTCTTCATCCCGCTCAACAAAACCACCTTTACCCGCCACATTGGTTAAACCTTCAGTGTTATCCAAGATACCTTGCATCCACAATGCCAAATCAGGTTTGTCTGTTGCTAATTTGATAAAACCGCCACTTTCCACACGTGTTACCAACAACTTGGCAAAATCTTTTTGAATAATTCTACGTTTATGGTGGCGTGGTTTAGGCCAAGGGTCTGGATGGTTGATAAACACACCATGTAATTTATTTTCTGCCACTTGGTTTTCCAATACAAACTGTGCTGGTAATTGCGTGATACGTGTGCGCTCAATAAATCCAGCATCCTCTAAACGCCCTACAGCTTTAGCCACACCCGGCAAATAAATTTCTACACCAACAAGTGTCCAATCAAGGTATTTGGAAGCCAAATGCACAAGAAAATCACCATTACCAAAGCCTATTTCCATGACGGTGGGTGAATCTTGTGGAATCGCTGCTGTGGCTAGCGTTTTATCCTTGGACAAACCAATCACAGGCAACCATTTAAGCAAACGTGCTTCTTGCCCTGTGGTCACAAAGCCATTTTTTCGCCCGTGTGTACGCATTTCATGTTGAATGTATTGATCTCTAAATTCTTGGCTTAATCGCATGTGTTTTCATCCGTTCCTATGTTTACTTTGACATGGTTATTACAATACTGGCATGACAATGTCACATCACCTGCCTCATCTGCAAGTTCATCAAGGTCTTCTGCTGCAATACCTGCCAATGCTTGTTTCATGGTCTCCTTGGAGCATGAACATGTATAATGGTACACATCTTGCCCAACAACTTTACAGCCCAAATTCGCAAATACATTTAAGATTTCTTCAGGTTCATCATTCGCCAAAGCTGCATTGTTAATTTTCGCCATCGCTTCTACAGCTTTAAACCAATGCTCATCATCGCAACCAGGCATGGCTTCGATCATCATCGCCAAGTCACCTACCAGCAGCATATCTGCTTGTACTTGTACCGACTGCCTCAAATATTCCAGCATATGATCGGCAAGCCACGCAGAATCATGCTGTACTGTAGAAACATACGGTTGCCCCACACCCAAATCACGTACCGTGGAAAGTAAGATGTTTTTACCCATCAGTGCCGCAATACCTTCACCTTCGAGTGTAGTATGAGCACCTTCACGCCATTGCACATAACCACGCACTGCACCACTCTTGGATTCAGCTTGCATACGTTTAATAGGAGTATTCTCATCACTAGCATCCAACTGCAAAACTTGTCTAACACCACCTTTACTTATACTTAGCAACATGATGGAAGCCAAAAGTGTTTGCCCAAACAACAAGGCTGGCTCGCCTTGTAAGCCATGAATAGCATTCGCCTCAGCAATAATATGTTTGCCCCGAATAATCGCACCCCTAGCTCGTGCTTCAGGCAATAAAAAACGAATCAATGTATCTTTTTGTGTCATATATCCTCACCTTGCATCCATAGCAAAACTTCATCTAACGAAGCAAAACAATGATTCGCACCAGCTTGTATCAGTTCTTCTTCTGAAAAAGAATGTGTTAAACCAATGCCTACACACCCTGCACGACTTGCTGCTTTCATATCTGCTTCACCATCTCCAACCATGATAACATCTTGAATATTTAAACCCATTTGCTCACAAGCCAAAAGTAATGGTTCAGGGGATGGCTTGGATTTCCGACTATCCAACTTGCCAATAACACAAGAAAAATAAGACAACCAGCCTAGCTTTTCTAACTGTGCTTCTGCACGATATTGCCCTTTGCTGGTCACCACTGCCATAGGAATATACTGGTCTTGCAACCCCTGCATCAAAGCTTCTGCACCTTGCATGATTTGAATATCATTTAAGTAAGTTTGATCATGGACTTGAATAAAATACTGCGATGCTTGTTCTTTTTTATCACCAAATAAAGCTGTCATACTACAGTCACCACGCCCTGTATGTCGGCGAATAGCACCATCACTCATCGTAGGAAGCTCAAAATATTGCAATGTTTCACGCATAGCATGAATAATGGGTGCAAAAGCATCAATAAGCGTACCATCTAAATCCAACAACACACCTTTGAACACTGGTTTATTCATCACCTAAGAAGCACGCAAAGTATCAATTTTTGCTAACATCAACTGCCTAATTTCAAGCCCCACTTTACCAGGTTTACCATCACCAATGGTTTGATGATTCATTTGAACCACAGCCAACACTGCATTGGTTGTGCTGCTCATCAAACATTCACTTAAACCTGCTTCATCCAATTTCCAAGCCCGCTCTTGCACGGTAATACCTGCATTTTGTGCAACTTCCATTGCCATGTTTCGTGTAATACCACCCAGTACTTGATGATCCAGAGGGTGAGTCACCAATACGCCATCAATCACTGCAAAAATATTGGTCGCGCAGCCTTCAAGCACATGCCCTTGCTCATCCAGCCAAAAGGCTTCATCTACACCCGCTCGTACAGCTTCTTGTTTGCCCATCACACTGGCAAGCAATGCAATCGACTTGATTTCACAATGTTTCCAGCGAATATCTTGTAAAGTAATGCCTTGAACACCCGTTTTTACTTTGGCATCACTAGGTTTGGGCAATTCACGAACAGTAATGACCAAGGTTGGTGTTATCGCTTGATTGACCACATGATTGCGCGGAGCTACCCCTCGCGTCACCTGAATATATACCATAGCATCATCAAAGGGATTTTTTTCATAGGCTTGCTGCACCAAAACTTCCAATTCAGGTATTGTTTTCGGCAAATCAATGGCAATTGCAGCACATGAGCGTTGCAAACGCTTCAAATGTGGTTTTAAGTCAAGGTAAGTACCACCATAACATGCCACCACTTCATACACCCCATCGGCAAATTGAAACCCACGGTCTTCAACATGTATCATTGCTTTTTCCAACGGCACAAAAAGATTGTTCACATAGGCAACCAGTGGCTTGCTCATTTTATTTTCACCTCAAACTTAAAGATATGCAAAAGCATAGAAAGAAAGCTGTGATTTTGCGAGAAATAAGGAAGATTTGAATAAGACTAGACAAAGCAGGTTGTGGTTTAGGATGCTCAAAACCTCCAAAAGTAGGCGTTCTTAGGCAAGGCGTGAGTTGCAAGTAATAGTTAGGCCATTGCTTAAACGCACAACGCAGCGTTTGGTTGCAATGGGCACAAGATGCGAGTTCATGGCTTATTCAGGCCTTCCTTAACTCTTGATACATTCGTGGGCTTGGTCACATGCAAGCTATCTAAGCGAGACCAAGCTACACCCATAGTTAAAGCATACGATGTCATTTGCGATAAGTAATATAAGTGACAACAGGAGGCTACAAATGAATCCATTCCGTGCTAAGCGTATTGCCGACCATTTCTCCAGCATTGGTACTTTTGCTGTAAATAATCAG